>DROX01000106.1 GCA_011321725.1 Nitrospirota bacterium
CACCCCTGCCGGTACCTTGACGGAGATTGTTCTGTATCTGCGCACCTTTCCCTCACCGTGACACTTTGAGCAGGGTGTGGATATGTACTGACCGGTGCCACCACAACGGCTGCAGGTCTTTGAAACAGAGAAGAACCCCTGCTGAAACCTTATCTGGCCGGAGCCATGACAGTCAGGACATGCAACAGGCCCGAATCCAGGCCTTGCACCGGTGCCGTCACAGACGTCACAGGTGACCCACCTTGGAATGCGCAGCTCTTTCTCCGTGCCGCGGACAGCCTCTTCAAGGCTTATCTCAAGGTCATATCTTAGGTCAGCACCCCTTGTGGGTCGTCTTCTCCTTCGCTGGCCCGTGAAGGTGCCAAAGAAGTCACCGAATATGTCTTCAAATATATCAGAGAAGGTGGAGCTGAAGGGGCCAAAGCCTGCATCAGCGGTAGCTCCCATCCCCTCGGGTGTGCCAAAACGGTCATAGTTGGCCCTCTTCTGAGGGTCGCTAAGACAGGCATAGGCCTCGTTTATCTCCTTGAACTTCTCTTCAGCCTCCTTATCATCGGGGTTCCTGTCTGGATGGTATTTGAGCGCAAGCCTCCTGAAGGCCTTCTTTATCTCCTCATCTGTGGCATCCCTGCTTACACCAAGAATCCTGTAGTAGTCCTTCATTATTTTTTATCCTTGTCCACATCCTCAAATTCAGCCTCAACAACCTCCTCTTCCTCAGAGGGTTTGCTGCCATCAGTGCCTGTTGAGGTGGTATCAGATGCCCCAGCATGGGCACCCTGGTAGATGTGCTCGGCAAGTTTGTAAGAGGCCTTGGTGAGACGCTCCACGGCCCTCTTGATCTCTTCAGGATCAGTGCTTGTGTCCTTCAGTTTCCTGCACTCCTCAAGGGCCTCCTCAATCTCCTTCTTTTCCGCCTCTGTAACCTTGTCGCCATATTCACGGAGTGATTTCTCCACTGTGTATATCATGTTATCAGCCTCATTGCGTGCCTCTGCGAGCTGACGTTTCCTCCTGTCCTCCTCTGCGTGCTCCTCAGCCTCTTTCATCATCCGCTTTATCTCCTCCTCGCTGAGACCGCTTGAGGCGGTAATCCTGATGGATTGTTCCTTGCCCGTGCCCAGGTCTTTGGCAGAGACATGCAGTATCCCGTTGGCATCAATATCAAAGGTAACCTCAATCTGCGGTACACCCCTTGGAGCAGGTGGAATGCCTACAAGCTCAAACACGCCAAGGAGCTTGTTGTCAGCAGCCATCTCACGTTCTCCCTGATAGACCTTTATGGTCACTGCGGGCTGGTTGTCTGTGGCTGTGGAGAATATCTGGCTCTTTCTTGTGGGTATCGTGGTATTACGCTCAATGATCTTTGTAAACACGCCACCAAGGGTTTCAATGCCAAGTGAAAGGGGAGTTACATCAAGAAGGAGTACCTCCTTCACCTCACCCTTCAGCACCGCAGCCTGTATGGCAGCTCCTATGGCAACAGCCTCATCAGGATTGATACCCTTGTGTGGCTCTTTGCCAAAGAAATTCTTTACAACCTCCTGTACCTTGGGTGTCCTTGTCTGGCCACCAACAAGCAATACCTCATTGATATCATTTGCGGTAAGCTTTGCATCCTCAAGTGCCCTCTTGCAGGGAATGGTGGTCTTCTGGATCAGGTCATCCACAAGCTGTTCAAACTTTGCACGGGTAAGCTTCATTACAAGATGCTTTGGGCCGGAGGCATCAGCTGTGATAAAGGGCAGATTGATCTCCGTTTCTGTGGCCGAGGAAAGCTCAATCTTTGCCTTCTCTGCAGCCTCCTTCAGCCTCTGAAGGGCCATCCTGTCCTTTCTGAGATCAATCCCCTGCTCCTTCTTGAACTCCTCAACAAGATAGTCTATTATCCTGAGATCAAAGTCATCACCACCAAGATAGGTGTCACCGCTTGTTGAGTGGACCTCAATGACACCCTCGCCTATCTCAAGTATGGATATATCAAAGGTACCGCCACCAAGGTCATAGACCGCAACCTTTTCCTCCTTTTTCTTGTCAACACCATAGGCAAGGGCAGCGGCTGTTGGTTCGTTAATTATCCTCAGTACATTCAGCCCAGCGATCCTGCCAGCATCCTTTGTTGCCTGACGCTGGCTGTCGTCAAAATATGCAGGCACTGTTATGACTGCATCTGTTACAGGCTCGCCAAGGTAGTCCTCGGCAGCCTGTTTCAGTTTCTGGAGTATCATTGCAGAGATCTCGGGAGGGGAGTATCTTTTGCCCATTATCTCCACATGGGCATCCCCATTGGGAGCCTCCACAATCTTGTAGGGAAGCCGTTTCATCGCCTCCTTGACCTCTTTGGAGTTGTATTTCCTGCCCATCAATCTCTTTATTGAGAATATGGTATTTTCGGGGTTGGTAATCGCCTGTCGCTTTGCCACCTGTCCCACAAGCCGTTCCCCTTTATCGGTGAATGCAACAACTGACGGTGTGGTCCTGTTACCTTCCTGGTTTGGGATAACAACAGGCTCCCCACCCTGCACTACTGCAACCACAGAATTTGTTGTACCCAGGTCTATCCCGATAGCCTTGCCCATTTTAGTTCTCCTCCTTTTTCTCTTTATTATTTTCTTCAGGGCCACCTACGTCCCTGTCTTCTTCAACTGAGCCTTCCTCAGAACGCCTTGACACTGCCACAAGGGAAGGTCTTATCACCTTGTCATTGAGTTTGTAACCCTTGCGGTACTCCTCAACAACGGTCTTATCCTCCACATCGGAGCGAACGACCTGGCTCATTGCATGATGTATCTCGGGGTTGAAGGGCTTTCCCAGCGCCTCAATCTCTTCAACACCGTACTTCTTTAGCACCTTGTGGAACTCCTTCAGTGTGAGTTCCACGCCCTTGATCAGGCTGTCCACATTGGATTCTTCCTTTGCATGAGAAAGAGCCATCTCCAGTGTATCAACAATGGTAAGCAGTTCCATAATAAGGGGCTCGGTACCATATTTTAACAGTTCTTCCCTGTCTTTCTGAACCCTCTTGCGGTAGTTGTCAAACTCTGCATACAGACGAATGTATTTATCCTTTGTCTCCTGGAGCTCCTCCTCAAGGGCCTTTATGCGCTCCTCAGGAGAAGGCTCTACAGGCACGATCTCTTCATCATGTTTTTCCTCCACCGGCTGCTCCTTCTTTACCTCCATCTCCCTCACCTCTTTTTCATCCATTGCTATCCTCCTTGGTCAAACAGTTTTGTAAGTATCCTTGAGGCGCTGTCAACAAGTGATATTACCGTTGAATAATCCATTCTCTTTGGACCGATAATGCCGATCACCCCTGTGGGTCTACCTTTTTCCTTGAAGGTTGAAACGATTACACTCAGCTCCTTCATCTCGGACAGGGGGTTCTCTGTACCGATTATGACCTGCACACCCTCTGAATCCATTATCCTGTCTATAAGATTGATTATAGCATGTTTGTCCTCAATGGTTTTTGATATCCTTTTTATCCTTTCTATGTCCGAAAATTCCGGTAAATCAAGGATCTGTGACAACCCTGTTATGAATATATGGGAACCATAGGTATAGATTGCCTCCCTGCATAGAGAAAGGGACCTCTGAAGGAGGTTGTCATACATCTCTCTGTCTCTTCTCAGTTCCTCTGCAAGATTCTCTCTAATCTCTTTTATGGTAAAGCCCTTGTACTGCCTGTTTATGTAATTGCTTATCCTCTGAAGTTCAGAGGGGCTAAGTGCAAGCTCGTTCTTTATTATCTTGTGTCTTATGACCCCCTCATCTGTAAGTATCACCACAGCTATCCTGTCGTCCTTGTAGGGGACAAACTCTATCTTCCTGAGAACACTCCCCTCAGGGCCTGGCGAAACCGCAAGACCCAGGTACTTTGATATGGAAGACAGTATCCTTGATGTCTCATCAAGGAGTGTGTCAACATCCTCTGTGCCTGCCCTGATCTTTTTGTTCAGAACCTCAAGGAGATCACTGTCATCCTTTATCTCTTCAAGTATGTTTTCAACATAATACCTGTATGCCTTGTCAGTGGGCACCCTGCCTGCTGAGGTGTGTGGCTGGCTAAGGAATCCCATATCCTCAAGATCAGCCATTATATTCCTGATCGTGGCAGGGGAGTAATTGAAATCATACTTCTTCGTAACATACCTTGACCCCACAGGGTCAGGATGTTCAATGTAGCTCTGGATCACTGCAAGCAGTACCCTCTCGCTTCTTTCGTCAAGGATCTCTTCCATCTTTAGCACTCCTCATCAGAGAGTGCTAATAATTTATCAATTTTTGATCTCCCCTGTCAAGTTATATTTTTTAATATACTTGATGAGATACTTTAAGTTATATTTATATCTGTCAGTTTTAAAAGGAATATTTTACCTTTGATAACAAAAAGAGATAGCCCTTTTATGATAGTTTGTATCAGTTTACCTATCGGCAGTGTCCGGTAAAAATTCACCAGATACAATAACATAGGGCAAGGGGTATTGATTTTGAGCGGATTTAATTTTGCCATAGTGGCTGCCGTGAGGGCAGCCGGGCAAAATTACCTCGGAGCAGGCCATGGAGGGCCTGCGAGAATGAGACGAAAAATCAGTACCCCTTGCCATTACTATAACTTTCTATGTTTACCGGACAGTAGTGTTTACCTGTTATGAACCAGGGGAGGGGAAGAACCTCTTTTTTACTGCATAATATAGCATGTAGAATACACTGTAGGTTAAGATCCCCAGGGTGTTTGCCAGTATGTCATTCATGCTGAATGTCCTGTATGGTACCAGTGCCTGAAGCAGTTCCAGGAGTATGCCGTAAAAAAGCACTGCCACCACAGTGATA
>DROX01000107.1 GCA_011321725.1 Nitrospirota bacterium
CAGCTGATAGGCAGGGGTGATATGCTCCTGATGGCGCCAGGAACCCGATTAAAGAGGCTCCATGGCCCTTATGTATCAGAGGAGGAGATAAGGAGTGTTACAGAGTTCATAAAGGCACAGAGAGGGCCTGATTTTACATTGTTTGAGGCAATTGAGATGGCTGCAGAGGAGGATCAGGGTTCGGTTGAGGTCTCTGAAAGGGATGAGCTTTACCAGAAGGTGATAGAGTATGCCGAGACTGTTGGAGAGATTTCCATATCAGCCATCCAGAGACGGTTCAAGATCGGCTACAACAGGGCAGCCCGTATCATGGGCCTCCTTGAAGAGGACGGCCTTGTAGGGCCTCCCAAGGGGGCTGGCAAGCCAAGGGATTTCATAGGGAGATTTTAGGAGCTATCAAAAGGGCAACTTTAGATTACAGACAGGGCTGTAACTCTTTCTGTGGATAGGGCAGGGACCGTATCTCTTTATATTCTCCAGATGTTCCCTTGTGGCATAGCCCTTGTGACGTGAAAAACCATATTGAGGGAAGTCTCTGTCAAAATCCTCCATGATCCTGTCCCTTGTAACCTTTGCCACAATGGATGCGGCAGCCACAGAGGCACTTATGTCTTCAGCACGGACAGGGGAGAGCTGTGTTATTGAAAGGGGCAGTTTCATGGCATCAATTACAAGCACTGCTGGTCTTGGCGAGAGGGATTCAACAGCAATCGTCATCGCCTTGATGGTTGCCTGATAGATGTTTATTCTGTCAATCTCATCAGGCTCTATGATTGCTATCCTGACATCTTCGGCAGTCTTTTTTATCTCCTTGTAGACAATTTCCCTCTGTGCAGGGGTAAGTTTCTTGGAATCTCTGAGACCTTCAATGAAGCAATCAGGTGGGAGTATGACAGCTGCTGCCACCAGGGGGCCGGCGATTGGCCCTCTACCAGCCTCGTCAATGCCGGCCAGAGGGCCATTGTGTCTTTTCCTCAGGTGTTCGTCATGTTCAAAGGGGTTCATCTGCTGGAGAAGATGTCTTTTTCCTTCACCTTTGCAGCCTTGCCTTTCTTTTGTCTCAGGTAGTACAGTTTTGCCCTCCTTACATCGCCTCTTCTGACAACCTCCATCTTTTCAATAACCGGTGAGTGCAGGGGGAATATCCTTTCCACACCGATACCGTGGGAGACCTTTCTCAGCATCACTGTCTCTTTGATTCCGCTTCCTCTCCGGCCAATTACCACACCCTCAAAGGGCTGAATGCGCTCCTTGTCTCCCTCAATAACCCTGACATGTACCCTGAGGGTATCTCCGATACTGAATTCGGGGATCTCCCTCCTGTACTGTTCCTCAATTGATCTTATCAGGTCCATTTTTCTTCCTCCTTGATCTCTTTTATTAAAACCCTATCCTCTTCTGATAGTTCCAGTGCCTCAAGCAGGTCGGGTCTCTGCTTGAGTGTCCTTCTCAGTGCCTCTTTTCTTCTCCACCGTCTTATCAGCCCGTGATTTCCACTTAACAGTATCTCAGGTACCTTCATCCCCATGAATTCAACAGGTCGTGTGTACTGGGGGTATTCAAGCAGCCCTGTTGTAAATGATTCCTCCCTGAGAGAGCTTTCATCCCCCAGGGCACCTGGTAGCAGACGTGTGACAGCATCTATTATAACCAAAGCGGGCAGTTCTCCGCCAGTCAGGACATAATCCCCGATGGATACCTCTTCATCTATGAAGTTTTTTACGCGTTCATCCACACCTTCATACCTACCACATATCAGTAATATATGTTCATGTCTTTGCGAGAATTCCTCTGCTACCTTCTGTGTAAAAAGCCTGCCACCAGGGCTGAGTAGGATCTTGTACCGCCTTCTGCCATCCCTGTTGATCTGGCATATGCAGTTGTAAACAGGCTCTACCTTTAACACCATGCCAGAGCCGCCACCGTAGGGATAGTCATCCACCTGGCGGTGTTTGTCCTCTGTATAATCACGGATGTTGTATACATTTACAGTGATTATCCCCTTTTCAATGGCCCTCTTTAATATGCTTTCACCTGTATAGGCCTTTATGACCGAGGGGAAAAGTGTAAGCACATCAAATATCATTGCAGTAACCCCTCCATGGGTTCTATTATCATGACTTTCTTCTCCAGGTCTATCTCCTTAATGACCTCCTCAGTGGCTGGTATCATATATTCCCTGTCGTCTTTTATGACGTAGACATCAATGCCCCCTGTTTCTATGATTGAATCTATAACGCCCAAATATCTCTTCTCTGTTGTGTAGACATGAAGTCCTATTATCTGGTAGTGATAATAGAGCCCATCCGGCAGTGGGGGTGACTCTTCTTCTGTGATCAGTATCTCAAGGCCTTTATACCGGCTTGCTTCCTCAGGTGAGTTTATCTCGGAGAATTTAAGGATTACGAATTTTCCCTGTATCCTGCAGTTCTCAATGGTTAGTCTTCTCTCAAGCTCGTCAACACGGATTGTAACTTCAGAAAGCTCAAAGAATCGGTCCGCAGAGTATGTAAGGGGGAGCACCTTCACTTCACCCTTTACCCCCCAGGGGGAGAGTATCCTACCCACTACAATATCTGCCGGCATATACACACGAAAAACCCGAAGGTGTTTTTGTCCTTCGGGTTTTGATTATAATCTTCTTTCATTTTATTCAAGGATTTCTAAAACACACCTCTTGCCAATCTTTGTTCCAGCTGCTGACAGGATTGTTCTCATTGCCCTTGCAGTCTTGCCCTGCTTGCCGATCACCTTCCCGAGATCGCTGGGTGCAACACGAAGTTCAAAAACAGTGGTCCTCTCACCATCAACCTCCTTGACGGAAACCTCTTCAGGTCTGTCAACCAGTGCCTTAGCCATCGTCTCCACTAATTCTTTCATCATCTCCACCTCCAAATGATTGATTCGGCTGCCTACAGGCCAGCCCTCTGTAATAACCTTCTCACAGAGTCAGTTGGTTGAGCACCTCTTTCCAACCAGTGTTTTACCCTTTCTGCGTCTATCTTGATATCTGATGGTTCCTTCATGGGATCATAGTATCCCACGATCTCTATGAAGGGGCCGTCCCTGCGGGCCCTTGAATCTGCTACAACCACACGGTAGAAGGGTTTGTGCTTGGCTCCCATCCGGGTCAGTCTTATCTTAACCAATGAGTCACCTCCTCTTGATTATTGGAATTTGATGTAAGAGTTATTTTAATTGAAAACATCTTATAATGTAAAGATTTAAAAGGGCATGAATCTGGGAAGCCCTTTAAATCTTTTCCCTCCCTTACCTTTTTTGCCTTTGAACATCTTCAACATCCGTTTCATCTCTTTGTATTGTTTCAGTACCTTGTTTACATCTGTAACAGTGGTGCCACTTCCCATGGCGATCCTTCTTTTTCTGCTTCCGTTAAGGATCTGTGGATTTCTTCTTTCCCTTGGTGTCATTGAGTTGATGATAGCCTCAATCTTTATGAATTCCCGTTCGTCAATCTGGACATTCTTGATCTGCTTGCCAAGCCCCGGGATCATTGAAAGGAGGTTGTCAATTGGGCCCATTGAGCGGATATGTTTGAGCTGGTCCCTCAGGTCCTCCAGCGTAAAGGACTCCTCCATGATCTTTTTCTGGAGTTTTTCCGCCTCCTCTAATGTCACGCTCTCCTGTGCCTTTTCAATGAAGGTCAAGACATCACCCATACCCAGGATCCTGGAGGCCACCCTGTCCGGGTAGAAGGGCTCTATCATTTCGATCTTTTCACCCACACCTATGAACTTGATGGGCCTTCCCGTGACAGAGCGTATGGACAGCGCTGCGCCGCCCCTTGCGTCGCCATCCATCTTTGTAAGGATTATCCCCGTTATCCCGATTCTTTCATTGAAGGTCTTTGCAATATTGACAGCATCCTGGCCTGTCATGGCATCTGCCACAAAGAGTATCTCCTGGGGGTTAATTGCCGATTTTATGCTGGAAAGCTCCTCCATCAGTGTGTCATCCACATGCAGCCTTCCTGCGGTATCAAGGATTATTATATCCCTGGCATCAAGGACTGCCTGTTTTACAGCACCCTCTGCAACCCTGACAGGGTCTTTTGTCTCTCTCTTCAGATATACAGGTACATCTATCTGTCTGCCCAGGGTCTCAAGCTGATCAATGGCAGCGGGCCTCTGCAGGTCAGCAGCAACAAGCATGGGACGTCTTCCCTGTTTCTTGAAGAGGTTGGCAAGCTTTGCCGAGGTGGTGGTTTTACCAGAGCCATGAAGTCCCACCATCATTATAATCGTGGGTGGATTCGGTGCAAGCTGTATCTTTTCATTCCTGTCGCCAAGGAGATGAACAAGCTCATCGTGGACGATCTTTACAACCTGCTGTCCGGGGGTAAGGCTCTTGAGGATTTCCTGGCCTATGGCCTTTTCTTTTATGCGATTAACAAAATCCTTCACCACCCTGAAGTTCACATCTGCCTCAAGCAGGGCAAGCCTGATCTCCCTCAGTGCTACATCAACATCCTCTTCCTTGAGGTAGCCCCTGCTTCTGAGTTTATTGAAGATCCCTTCAAGTCTGTCGCTTAATGAATCAAACATTGGTTTATGCTCCTTAATTTTAAAGTAAGGACTCTATATCCTTTGATATATGCTCTCCCATCTGCGGGGTATATCCTCTGTATACCTTTGCGATCTTCAGGTTCTTGTCAAGAATGAAAAAAGTAGGGATGCTGGATACCCTGTATCTGGAGCTTATCTTGCCATCACTATCAATAATGATGGGGTATCCTATTTTATAGGCATCACGAAATGCACTGACCTTTTCCGCCACACCAGGCCCCTCATCAAGACTTATGCCGATGATAGATAGCCCCCGGGGGGCATATTTTTCCTGTATCGCCTCTATTACCGGGATGGATTCCTTACAGGGCGGGCACCATGTTGCCCAGAACTCAATAATAACAACCTTGCCCCTGTAATCATTCAGAGAGATCTTGTTACCGTCAAGGGTTTTTTCTTTGAACAGGGGTGCCTCTCCTCCTATTACAGGAGAGGCCGCTTTCTTTGTATTACAGGAAATTACAAAGACCGATATTAAGAGGATAAATAAAATCGGAATCTTTTTCAAGGAATCCTCCGTTGATAAAATCAGCCAAGTAGCTGGTCTATCTTTGCCTTCAGTTGTGGCTTTGGTACCGCACCCACGATCTGATCAACCTTCTGTCCATCCTTGAAGAACATAAGGGTTGGAATACCCATTATCTTGTATCTGCTTGCAATATCAGGGTTTTCATCTGTATTTAACTTGCATACCTTTAACTTACCTGCATACTCCTTGGCAATCTCCTCAACGGTGGGAGCAATCATTCTGCAGGGGCCACACCATACAGCCCAGAAATCAACCATTACAAGCCCTTTCTCCTTAAGTACCTCCTGATCCCATGTGGTAGTGGTTACTTCAATGATCCCTTCAGCCATCTCAACCTCCTAAGTTTCAATGTTTTAGAATATTATTATATTTTTCATATAGAGAATTTGTCAATTAATCTTCCCCGCGGCAGAGACCGCGGGGAAGACGCTCGCTGTTCAATTTAATGATCTGGGTCAGGGTGGTTTGTCCGCTCTATCTGATCAATTCTTCAATTACCTCCTTGATTCCAGTACAGCACCTGGAGTGTTTATATCTATCCGGCCTGTCCGAGCTTATCAATATCCCCTCTGCACCAACAGCCTCAGCAAGTGCCATATCCGATGCCTTGTCACCAACAACAATGGATCTTCTCAGGTCAATATTGAATTCAGCCCTTGCCTTCATGAGCATCCCTGGTGAGGGTTTTCTGCAGGCACATCTGTCATCAGGATGGTGGGGACAGTAATAAAAGGCATCAAAGCCATATTTGTCTGTGAATACTGCATTAACATCTTCAACAAAGTCTCTGGAGACAAGGCC
>DROX01000108.1 GCA_011321725.1 Nitrospirota bacterium
CTCAGTTATAAGATGAGATACTTTTCAGGTTGAAGTTGATATAATAAATATACAATTTATTCTGTTGTTTTTGGAGGTAAAGATGTCTGTGAAGGAGATGTTAAAAAGAGAGATTGACAGTCTTCCAGAGGAAATGCTGAAAGAGATTTATGATTTTGTGAAATTTCTGGAATTCAAGAGCGAGAAAGAGATGCTTGCAAAAGTATCGCAGAGGCTATCGGAGTCATCATTCCAGAAAATATGGGATAACGAAGAGGACGCTGTTTATGACTCATTATAGTCGTGGCGATGTAATACTTGTTCCTTTTCCTTTTAGCGATCAATCAACCACCAAAAAACGTCCGGCTGTAATAATCAGCTCAGATAAATACAATTCCCTATCTTCTGATGTCATCATTATGGCAATTACGAGTAGAATTGACAATCTCTCTTTTGTTGGAGAAACTACAATTAGAGACTGGCAGGATGCTGGGCTACTAAAGCCATCAGCCATTAAGGCGGCAATATCTACCATAGAGCAAAAATTGATCCTTAAAAAAGTTATTATGTGGTTGACATCCTCGGCCAGGATACCACACAGGCAATTGATAAACAAACCCTCTTAATCTGATATAATTAAATTAGAACCCGACAAGGTGGCAACCTGTTAAAGCCACCTGCATACCCTTAGAGTTAAGATTAAAAAACTTGCATGTGTAAGAGGAACAGATTGTAAAATGACGGCATTAGAGAGAAAAATTCTTGAAAGATTTAAATCCTTGTTACAGAAGAAACTATCTGTACACAAAATCGTTCTGTTTGGTTCAAGAGCACGGGGGGATTCTACGGAGTATTCTGATATGGATGTACTTGTTGTTCTTGATAAGATAAATAGTAAGGCTGATAGAGATTATGTAAGTGAGTGTGCATGGGAGGCTGGGTTTGAACATGGTATAGTAATAGTTCCTGTTGTTTATAGCAGAGATGAGTGGGAAAATTCACCTGAAAGGTCCTCATTACTTGCAATGGCCATAGAAAAAGAGGGTGTCCCGATTTGAAAGAAGAGGACATCATAACTTTAGTTAAATACAGGCTTGAGCAGGCACAAACAGCTTTGGATGATGCTAAATTTCTTTTAAAGGGCAAACGAAGCACACAAAGCATAGTGAACAGAGCATATTATGCGATGTTTTATGCTGCGCTTGCCTTACTACAGAGGATTGGCAAGATACCTTCCAAACATACAGGAGTAATAAGTCTATTTGACAGGGAATTTGTTCTAAAGGGTATTTTCTCAAAAGATCTTTCAAAAGATTTTCATAAGGCTTTTGAATTAAGACAGGTCTCTGATTATAAAACCTATGAGCCTATTTCATGGGAAAATGCTAAAGAGCTACTTGATAAATCGTCTAATTTTGTTAAAAGTATAAAAGAATATCTTGAAGATAAGAACTGAGAAAGGGGGCAGGTCTTGTCAGGCTGTTGAATTTTAAATTTTTGAAATAACAACTAAAATCCAAAAAGAAATCTTTACCGATTGGTCCTTTATGCCCTGAAGGGGTAAAAGACTTAATACGCCTTCATAGTTGATTATCCCGCCCTTTAACAGGAGTTAGACGAATGATTTAGAAGTTTATTTATTTTTCTTTATAAGATTAATTAATAAATTTAATCTTTTCAAGAAGTCTAAGAACATGCATCGGGTAGGGGTTAATCCTCAAAGGCATGGCACTTGTAGATGTCTCGTCCCTCTGTACTGCCAAGCAGTTCTGCCCTGTATCGGCAGCCTCCGCGGCAGTCCGTTACAAAGGGACAGGACTTACACTCATCAAGCTCATCAATCTTTATGGGAGCCACCTTCTTCCAGCAACTCTCAAGCCCTTCTGATATATGACCCACCGGTCTGTCAGCATAAAAGGCACACTTTGCCACTGAACCATCAGGTAGCACAGATACAAGATGTACTCCGCAGCCATAACCCTCAGCCCCTCCATGAAAGCCTCCACCATAGCCATACCGGAGATACCTGCCAGCCACCTCTGGCGGTAAAAGGAGCTCTTCCGTCATCCTGCCTGACATGCAGGGCACATCCACTGTCCACTCCTTTACACCAAGGCTCCTGAAGAGCCTCTCCATCTCATCAAACTGCTCCAGATTGCCTGGATGAACCATGGTGGAGACAGAGACCTGGAACCCCTTCTCTAATGCCCTTTTCATTGCATCAACTGTTCGCTTATATGTATCCCTTCCCCTTATAGCCTCGTGGGAATGGCCAATACCATCAATGCTTACCTGGATCTCATCAACAGAGAGGTTGTGGAGCCTCTTCTCTGTAAGCAAAAGACCATTTGTGAGTAGAACCGTCCTGAGGGGATAGTGCCTGAGATATTCATTCAGTCTTTCAAACTCACTGTGCATAAGAGGCTCACCGCCGGAGATGAGCACCCGCAGGCCCTGCATCTCCTCAAACTCATCAAGCACCGATCTGATTTCATGCAGGGAGAGTTCCCGTCTTGCGGGTTCACCGATATAGCAGTGTCTGCAACGGAGGTTACACTGGTCAGTGATGAGGAGCTCAAGATATCTCAGCGACGGTACAGGTGACTGCCTTATAGTGTATTCAAGAGGGCTTGGCCTGCTCTCTGTGAGTATCCCTTCCGAAAGGCAGTAGTTGAGAAACTCTTCGTCATCTGTGGTGCAGCCTTCAGCCTCCCTGCAGTTCTCCAAAAATGAGAAGGCATCATCGTTCAGTTCATAAAGCTCATCCCTTTTTACATGGTATACCGAGGGGGATTCAAGCAACCTTAGCACAACATCCTGAGAGAGAAAATAGCCTTTGTTCATTGTTTACCAGGAGAAATAGAACTCCTCCTTCAGTGTCCTTGACATCAGATCCCTCACCGCCTCCTGTGGTGGCTTCCCCTCATGGAGCACGCTGTAGACCTGCTCCACAATGGGCATCTCCACATTGTATCTCTTTGACAGTTCATGGGCTGATACCGATGTCTCCACACCCTCGGCAACGGCCCTCATCCCGGAGAGTATCTCCTGTAGGCTCATTCCCTGTCCCAATTTAACACCAACGGTATAGTTTCTTGAAAGCGCACCTGTACAGGTAAGCACCAGATCACCCATGCCGCTTAATCCGGAGAATGTCCTCTCCTCCGCGCCCATCTTTACGCCAAGCCGCGTGATCTCGGCAAGCCCTCTTGTTATAAGGGCAGCCCGTGCATTAAGACCAAGCCCGAGGCCGTCGGAGATTCCAGAGGCTATGGCTATCACATTCTTCAGTGCCCCACCAAGCTCCACACCCAGCACATCATGGTGTGTATAGACCCTGAAATAATCGGTATTAAAGATCTCCTGAAGGAGCAGGCCAAGAAATCTGTCTTTTACCGCCAGTGTGACAGCGGTGGGTAGTTTTTTTATTACCTCTCTGGCAAAGCTGGGGCCTGAAAGCACCGCAACCTGATGGTGTGTGATCTCTGAAAGTATCCCTGAGACTGTCAGGAGTGTGCCCTTCTCTATGCCCTTTGATGCACTGATAATAATCGCGTCATCCTCAAGATGTCCCGTGGCCTCCTGGAATACCTCTCTCACATGCTGTGTTGGCACAACACAGAGGACATATCTTGTCCTGTAAAGGGCCTCCTCAAACCTGGAGGTTATCTTTATGTTGTCAGGCAATTGAACCCCTGGCAGATAGATACTGTTGATACGGGTCTCCTTCATCTCCTGTGCCAGGTCTTCCTCATGGACCCAGAGAGAGACATCATAACCCTTTTCAGCAAGAAGGGCCGAGAGTACCGTCCCCCAGCTTCCCGCACCTATGACAGATATGTAACTCATTTATGAAATAATTATTCCTTTATTCTTTATCTCCCAGACAAGGGGGTCATTATCGTTGAAATCTTCTGGTCTGAAAGGAATTGGTTCTATTCTTTTGTCAATTTTTGAAGCGATCTTCATCAGTCTAATACGTTCAATAAAACGACTTTCTTTAAAATCACGCGATACAAGGGCAATATCAATGTCACTCCATGAGGTGGCCTTGTTTTTGGCAAAAGAACCGTATAAATAGGCCTGGTCTATCTTAATGCCTTGTTGTTTAAGTAATTGCAAGAATTTTTTTACTACTTCTATGGTTTTATCATTCTTTTTAGCCATTTGTAGATGGTCCTAATTTCGTCAAGTTTTTCTTGTGTAAAGTCCTTGGTACACAAGCTCCTAAAAGTTCTTTTAGTATCAGGATATCTTGCCTCAAGATTAAAAGTTGTTATTTCAATCATTTTATCAGATATATCAGCAGATAGGTCAATCTTGGCCAATTCAGCTAATCTGATTAGATTATGGATTGGTGGTGCATGTTTCCTGTTATTGTAGACGTATATTGCCTTAAGGATTTTTTCTATACAGAGGTGTCCAAAAAATAAGGAATATGAATAATCTCCAGTACCAAATAGGTGTTCGGCAACCTGTAGGGCTTCATCTGCTTCTTCAATCCAGTACTTGATGATTGCTTTTGTGTCCATTTACTGTGAAAATTTCTCTTTCATCTTTGCCCATGTATCCTTGAGTGTAACAGTACGGTTGAATACCAGATTGTCCTCAGTAGAGTCAGGGTCAACACAGAAATATCCAAGTCTTAGGAACTGAAACCTCTCTCCTGGGCTTGCTCCCTTCAATGAGGGCTCTGCCTTGCACTCTTTTAGTATTTTAAGTGATTCGGGGTTAATACAATCAATGAAATCAGGACATTGCCTTTTGTCATCAGGGTTGGGAACACTGAAAAGCCTGTCATAGAGCCTCACCTCTACATCCATGGCATGTCCTGCTGAGACCCAGTGAAGTGTTGCCTTTACCTTCCTCTGCTGGGTTGCACCGCTTCTTGATTCAGGATCATAGGTGCAGTAGATTGTTGTTATCCTGCCTGTTTCAGTGTCTTTTTCGTAATCCTCACACCTGATTATATATGCATGCTTGAGTCTTACCTCTCGGCCTGGAGCAAGGCGGTAGAACTTCCTGGGTGGCTCCTCCATGAAATCATCCTGCTCTATGTAAAGCTCACGACAGAAGGGTACCTTGCGGGTTCCGGCCATGGGGTCCTCGGGATTGTTTACCGCCTCAAGGTATTCCACTTTGTCCTCTGGATAGTTGGTAATTACCAGTCGGACAGGGTCTAACACCACCATCACCCTCTGTGCCCTCTTGTTCAGGTCCTCGCGGAGGCAGTGCTCAAGCAGTTCAAAATCAACTATGCTGTTTGCCTTTGCCACACCAATGCGGTCACAGAACTCCCGGATCGCCTCCGGTGTATAGCCCCTGCGTCGCATTCCTGCAATGGTGGGCATCCTGGGATCATCCCAGCCAGAGACATGTCCTTCCTCAACAAGTCGGGTGAGTTTTCTCTTACTAAGTACGGTATAACTCAGGTTGAGCCTTGCAAACTCTATCTGCTGTGGATGATATAGTTCTAATTCATCAAGGAACCAGTCGTAAAGTGGTCTGTGGTCCTCAAACTCAAGGGTGCAGAGCGAGTGGGTTATGCCTTCAAAGGAGTCTGAAAGCGGATGGGTAAAGTCATAGGTTGGATAGATGCACCATTTATCACCCGTTCTGTGATGTGAGGCCTTGATAATCCTGTACATCACAGGGTCGCGCATATTGATATTGCCTGATGCCATGTCTATCTTTGCACGGAGCACCTTCTCTCCTTCAGCAAATTCACCTCTGCGCATCCTCTCAAAGAGTTCAAGGTTCTCCTCAACAGAGCGGTTCCTGTAGGGGCTTTCCCTGCCAGGCTCTGTCAGTGTTCCGCGATATCTTCTGATCTCCTCTGCGGAGAGGTCATCCACATAGGCCTTCCCTTTTTTTATCAGCTCCACTGCACATTCATAGAGCCTGTCAAAATAATCAGAGGCATAATAGAGACGGTCTCCCCAGTCAAAACCAAGCCACCGGACATCCTCTATTATTGAACGTACATACTCCTCTTCCTCTTTGAGTGGATTGGTATCATCAAACCTGAGGTTACAGAGTCCACCGTATTTCTCAGCAATCCCGAAGTTCAGACAGATTGATTTTGCATGGCCTATATGAAGATAGCCATTCGGCTCAGGCGGAAAGCGTGTATGTACACGGCCTCCGTACTTGCCTGTCCTGAGATCCTCCTCAATGATCTTTTCTATGAAGTTTTTTGTTTCTTTTTCCATTCCTTAATTTCCTCACATACTCTGAATGATTTTCTACTTCTTTGTAGTCCTTCCATAAACCAAAGAGTTCATCTCTATATTTATTATTCAAGTCGTAGCTTTTAGATTTTTTATTCATATAAGCTGCCTTTCCTATCAACTTAACTTTACCCTCCAGAAGGAGGGCAGTGTGATAACTCCCCGAAAAACATCTTAATGTCTTGTATTATCTTTCCCCTCCCTTGAGGGGAGGGGATTAAGGGGAGGGTGTTTAAAACAATGCATTCTGATTTTTTCCAGTACTCCTTCTATATTTTTCATCACCTCATTATTCCAGAATCTCAAAACCATGAATCCTTCTTCTTTTAACCATTTGTCACGCTCTTTATCTTTCTCATTCTCAGAATGCTGTCCACCGTCAACTTCAATTATAATCGATTTTTCAAGACAGACGAAATCAACGATATAGTTACCTATTGGATACTGCCTCCTGAACTTCAATCCACAAAACTGCCTTGCCCTTAAATGTTTCCATAAAATTTCTCAGCATCAGTCTGATTCCTTCTTAATTGTCGTGCAAGTTCTATCAAATGATTGCCTGCCATCCCCTCACCCTGACCCTCTCCCTGAGGGAGAGGGAAGATTGACTCTCTGTGTTCTCTGTGGTTTTAGTTGTTCTGTGCAATCTCAATCGCCATCTGAAGCCTCCTGAGTGTTCTGTCTTTGCCTATTATCTCAATCACCTCAAATATACCCGGGCTTGCTGTGCTGCCAGTAAGGGCAACGCGGACAGGTTGTGCCACATGACGGAGCTTTGTCTGGTGACGCTCCACCACCTCGTTAAAGAGCCTCTCAAGTGCATCCTCTGTAAACTCTGAGAGCCCTTCTATGCCTTCTTTTATATCTTTCAGATAGGGAAGATACTTTTCATTAAGAAACTTGTTCTTTGCTTTCTCATCGTACTGTACATCTTCTGTGAAGTAATACCTCATGCTCCGGGCAAACTCTGAAAGTGTCTTTGCCCGTTGTTTATATGACTCAACAGCCTTTGTCAGCCATGCCCTGTCAGGCATGTTCTCATCAGTGATGAGGCCTTCTTTCCTCAGGAAGGGGACAACAAGATCAACGAGCCTCTCAGTAGGTGTGTTCATTATATACTGGCTGTTAAGCCAGAGGAGCTTCTCTGGATTGAAGACAGCAGCGGTCTTTGCAACACCCTCAAGGGAGAACTTCTCTATCAGCTCCTCCTTTGTGAATATCTCCTGGTCGCCATAGGACCAGCCCAGCCTTACAAGGTAATTGACCATCGCCTCGGGAAGATATCCCATCTCCCTGTAGGCCTGTACACTGGTTGCACCGTGGCGTTTGCTGAGTCGTGTCTTGTCAGGACCAAGGATCATGGGGATATGTGCAAATTTCGGGAGTTCAAAGTCAAGTGCCCTGTATATATGGATCTGTTTCGGGGTGTTGTTAAGATGGTCATCCCCTCTGATCACGTGGGTAATGCCCATCTCCACGTCATCCACCACAACAACAAAGTTGTAGGTAGGCGTACCATCGGAACGCATTATGATCAGGTCATCAAGTTGTTCATTTGGATAGGAGACCTTTCCTTTTATGATGTCATCTATGATTGTGGTGCCTGCCTCGGGCATCTTGAACCTCACAACAGGGACTCTGTCTGCCGGGGGATTCTTGAGACCAAGGCATCGGCGGTCGTATTTTATAATACCCCTGCCCTCCTTCATTGCCTTCTGGCGTCTTGCTTCCAGTTCCTCGGGTGTGCAGTAGCAGTAGTATGCCTTTCCCTCATCAAGGAGCCTCTGGACATAGCCTTTATAGATTTCCATCCTGTCAGTCTGGCGGTATGGGCCTTCATCCCAGTCAAGCCCGAGCCACCTCATGCCGTCTATAATCGCCTCAATGTAGTCCTCTGTGGACCGGCTGCGATCCGTGTCCTCAATCCTGAGTATGAAGGTGCCTTTGTTGTGTCTTGCAAAGAGCCAGTTGAAAAGGGCTGTCCTGGCACCTCCTATGTGAAGATAGCCTGTTGGACTTGGTGCAAAACGAACCCTCACATTACTCACAATGATGCTCCTTTCAATAGTTTAACTCCCATCGGGAGCTGAAACTTTCTCAGTTGTATCCAGAACTATTTTACCACATACCCCTCAACCATTAAATCATCTCCAACCCTTCTGACACGGAGGTCTCTGAGCCTGTATGCATCTTCCAGGCTCGGGCATGCCCTGCCGCCTGTAGCGGGATATGAGTCCCTTCCGCAGATTATCTTTGGTGCTATAAAGAAGACCACCTTATCTACCACACCATCGTGAAGTGCATGGGCAGAAAGGGATGAACCACCCTCTATCATTACCGAGGTGATCTGCCGGCTGC
>DROX01000109.1 GCA_011321725.1 Nitrospirota bacterium
CGAGGTATTTCACGGGATGGACAGACCCTATGAGAAGTGCCCCCATCACAAGACCGTCCAGAACAAAAAGGCCTATATAGAGGAGTTTGAAGACCCCTACAGGAAGGGAACATTCCTGACATCCACATCACCCCTGTTTGATACATCTGGTAACTTTATGGGTACGGTACATGTGGTCAGGGACGTGACTGAACTGAAGAAACTTCGCGAGAAGCTTGCCCTTTCGGAGAGGATGGCAGCCCTTGGTGAGGTGGCGGCTAAGGTGGCCCACGAGATAAGAAACCCCCTTGTCTCTATCGGTGGATTTTCAAGGAGACTTGAGAAGAAGCTGGATGGTCAGTACAAGGAGTACGCATCAATCATAACAAGGGAGGTAAACAGGCTGGAGCACATCCTGAGGGATATCCTTGGTTTTGTAAAGGAGGTGAGGCTATCAAAGGAGCTATCTGATGCGAGAAAGATAATAGAGGAGACTATCTCACTCTTTACAAGAGAGATAGACAAGAAGGGGATAGAGATTGTCACAGAGTACAAAGACCCTCTGCCTGTAGAGATAGACCACAACAGGATGAAGGAGGCGTTGATAAACATAATCAACAACGCCGTCCAGGTTCTGCCTGAAGGTGGCAGGATTACCATCAGGACCTACAGGGAGGGCAAGGAGGGGGTCATAGAGATCAGCGATACAGGCCCGGGGATCAGCGAGAAGGACCTGCCCTTTATCTTTGATCCCTTCTTT
This sequence comes from Nitrospirota bacterium, assembly GCA_011321725.1. GTDB lineage: Bacteria > Nitrospirota > Thermodesulfovibrionia > Thermodesulfovibrionales > JdFR-85 > JAADHP01. The sequence goes on from DROX01000109.1 coordinate 740, forward strand.
ACAACAAAGATAGAGGGTACCGGACTTGGTCTTGCCATAACCCACAGGATCGTTGAGGAACATGGTGGAAGAATTGAGGTCAAGAGTGTGCAGGGAGAGGGTACCACCTTTTATATCCATCTGCCCATTGCAGAGGGTGTTGGTTATGGATGATTTTTGCATGGCGAGATGCTTTCGCAGACAGGCAGCACCATGAGATTTGATGAACCAATTAATACAAAGGGGGTGTAGTATGAAAATACTGGTTGTGGATGACGACCCGGCAATAAGGATGCTTTACAAGGAGGAACTGGAAGATGAGGGTTATGAGGTAGTGGTGGCCTCCTCAGGCAAGGAGGCGCTTGAACTCTTTGAGAAGGAATCTCCCGATCTTGTGACACTGGATATACTCATGCCGGATATGGATGGCATACAGGTGCTCAGAAAGATGAAGGAGATGCGTCCGCGGTTGCCCATTATTATGTCAACAGCCTATGACTACAGGGATGATTTTGCCGTCTGGGCATCCGAGGCATATGTGGTAAAATCCTCTGACACCACTGAACTCAAAGAGACCATAAGGAGACTGCTGCAGAAGTAAGATGACCATTGAGACGGTAATACCTCTATATGGTGGATATTCCCTTGCAAAGGATGATGGTGTGGTCTTCGTGAGAGGGGCGGTGCCCGGTGAGACTGTTGAGGCGGATATTGTTGAAAAGAAGAGGGACTACAGGGTTGCTGTTGTCAGGAGCGTAATCACCCCCTCTCCGGACAGGATAGAGCCGCTCTGCCCAGTATTTGATATCTGTGGCGGATGTCATTATCAGTTCATATCATATGAGAGACAGCTGAGGATAAAGGAGGAGATTACACTTGATTGCCTGAGAAGGATAGCTAAGATGGATGCCCGGCTTGATGCAACAGTTGCTGGTAAGCCATGGCATTACAGAAGACGGGCGCAACTGAAGGTTTCAAGGGATGGGAGGATCGGATTTTTCAGGCCCCTCTCCCATGATGTGGTTGAGTTTGAGGACTGTCTTATACTTGATCCTGTGCTGAACCAGGCAATCAAGAGGATAAAAGAGTGCAGGGATCTGAAGAGGGTCAGGGAGATTCACCTGCAGAGGGGGGACACCACTACTGCAAAGATCATCGGTGCATCTTCGGAGCATGACCTGCTGATTGAGGAGCTGAGAAATTCAGGCGTATCAGGTGGTACAATTAATTCGGAGATATCCTTTGGCGAGCCCTCAATCTGTCTCCCCATGGAGATACAGTTGAGTGACGGGAGCCGGTTGAGCTATTTCTACAGGGTTTCCGTTGATACATTCTTTCAGTCAAACTGGGCATTGAACCAGAAACTTATCGGCCTGATCCTTGAGTATGTCAGGAATATAAGACCTGCAAGGGTGATGGATATCTATGCGGGTGCTGGTAACATCAGCCTTGCCCTGTCAGCCTTTGCAGGCGAGGTGGTTGCAGTTGAGGAGAATCCAAAGGCCTGTAGTGACGGGCAGGAAAACCTTGAGCTGAACAGGATCGGGAATGTGAGGTTTTTGAACCAGAGGGCCGAGAGGTTGAAGTCAGGGATTGAAGCCGAAATGGTTGTCCTTGATCCACCGAGGACAGGGCTCACAAAGGAGGTGAGGAGGAAACTGGCTGAGATTTCACCAGAGTGGATTATTTATCTATCATGTAATCCCGCAACATTCAGCAGGGACATGGGTGCGCTCGGTGAGAGATACCATATAGAGTCCATCAGGGTTATAGACATGTTTCCCCAGACCTACCATATTGAGTTGCTGGGGATATTGAAAATGAAGAATCAGTAAATGTCCGGTAATCTCCCCTGTCCTTTCTGTCACCCCCGATAAGAGCCCCTCAAAGCTCTGGTGAATCGCAAAATTGCCTCGGAAGCGGACATGGATGTCCGCTGAGAATGACCGGTAAAGTCAATACCTGCCTACCCATAAAACTGACTGATAAGTCAACCGGCAAATTGGGGTCCAGGAGTTTTGATGAAAAATAGATGAACAATATTGTAAAATAGAACACCATGAGAATCGGAAAAATACTGATACCTCTTTTTCTGACCGTATTATTGCTTGTCTCATGTTCAGGAAAGAAGGAGATCAAACATGAGACCTATGACCCCAAGGCCTATCTTCTCAGGGCTGAACAGCTTATAGAGGATGAGGATTACGAGGAGGCAAGGAAGCTGTTGATTGAGGTCAAAAACCGCGATTACTCACAGAAGTACGCCCCCATTGCACAGCTGAAGATCGCAGAGTCTCTTGCAAGAAACAACCAGTTTGATGAGGCGGTTCAGGAGTACAGACGGTTTCTCAGGCTATATCCCGACCATTCCCAGGCACCCTATGCCCAGTATCAGATTGCACTCATCTACTACAAACAGATTGAAGGGCCTGATAAGGGTGCTGGTGGTGCAAGGCGTGCACTGAAGGAGTTCCAGAAGCTCCTGAGGGAGTATCCAAGGAACCCCTACAGGGAGGCTGCCGAGTTACGGATAAAAAAATGTAAAAGCCTTATTGCTGATTACGAGCTCATGGTTGCCAGGTATTACTACAGGAAGGGCTCCTATGAGGCGGCAATCGGCAGACTGGTAAACCTGATCAAGGAGTTCCCTGAATACAAGAAGATGCCCGAGGTTTTATACCTCACAGCCCTGTCCTTCAAGGGGTTGAAGAAAAGCGACAATGCCACGAAATATCTGCATGACCTGATTGCTAAATACCCTGATAGCGAGTATGCAGACAAGGCCAGAGAAACCCTCAACTCATTGAAAAAGTGAGATACTATCCTGTCTTTCTTGACCTGAGGAACAGGCACTGTATTGTCATTGGAGGAGGGAAGGTTGCCGAGAGAAAGATCAGATCTCTCATAGAGGCAGAAGCCACTGTAACGGTAATTAGCCCTGACCTTACAGAGGAGATAGAAAGACTGTGCAGATCCGGACGGATCAGACACATTTCCCGCTCATACCAGAAGGGGGATCTGAAGGATGCCTTTCTCGTGATAGCAGCCACGTCAGATAAGGATGTTAACAGGGAGATTTTTGAGGAGGCCTCAGGGAAGCCACTCAATGTTGTTGACATGCCGGATCTGTGCACCTTTATTGTTCCATCTGTTATACGCAGGGGCAATCTAACCGTGGCGATCTCCACCTCTGGTGTAAGTCCTGCCCTTTCAAGGTCTCTGAGGCTTGACCTGCAGGACTGTATCCCGGAGGAGATAGGGGAGTTCCTGGACTTTCTGGGCGCCCTGAGAAGGAGGATAAAGGGTAGAGAGGGATCAGAAGAGATCCTCAAGGAGGTGGGGAGCCAGAGGATACTGCGTACGCTTGTCCTGTCAGGGGTTGAGGAGGCAAAGGAAGAGGTGAAGAGGATTTTAGCTGAAAGGGGGCTGGAGGGGCTGGTGGATGGATATCTTTAAAAGGATAGACGGGTTCCTGATACGGCATCTCTGGATGATTGACCTTGAGGGTGCGGGGAGGCTGAGATCCCTCCTCATAAAGGTTCTCAGGCTTTTCTATATAGCGATAAAGGAGCTCCTGGAGGGTGAGCTGAACCTGAGGGCCATGAGCCTCGTCTATACAACCATCCTCTCCCTCGTGCCGTTGCTCGCTGTGAGTTTTTCCGTGCTCAAGGCCTTTGGTGTGTATAATCAGCTGGAACCCATTCTTCTTAACTTCCTTGCACCCCTTGGGGATAAGGGTTACGAGCTGACTGATAAGATAATGAGATTTGTTGAGAATATCAAGGTGGGTGTACTCGGTTCGGTAGGGCTCGCCCTTTTGATCTACACCGTGGTCTCCCTGATAAAGAAGATTGAGGATGCCTTCAACTTCATATGGAGGATAAAAAATCCCCGCAGCTTTGCGCGTCGTTTCAGCGATTACATGAGCGTGCTCCTCATCGGCCCTGTACTGATATTTTCAGCGATGGGGTTGACAGCCTCCATAATGAGTACATCCCTTATGAAGAATCTTACCAGTATAGAGCCCATTGGCAGCATGATCTTTTATGCAGGCAAGCTCATTCCCTATCTGCTTGTATGTGCGGCCTTTACCTTCATTTATATATTTATACCGAATACAAAGGTGAGGTTCAGGTCAGCCCTTGTTGGTGGATTATTCGGCGGTATCCTCTGGGAGACCTCGGGCTGGGCCTTCGCATCCTTTGTTGTCTCATCCACAAAGTATACCGCCATTTATTCGGGCTTTGCCATCCTGATACTCTTCTTTATCTGGATATATATCAGCTGGTTAATCCTGTTGATAGGTGCACAGATATCCTTCTATCATCAATATCCAAATCTGCTGACCATGAAGTCACCCTCCGTGACAGCAGGGAACCGGCTGAAGGAGAAGCTTGCCCTGAGTATCATCTATCTGATCGGTTTGCATCACTACGAAAACCGTAAACCCTGGAGCCTGGATGATCTGGTCTCTTATCTGAGGGTACCTGTGGAACTCTTAGTGGATGTTATGGAAATTCTTAAAAAGAGGTCTTTTATTGCGGAGACATCAGATGAGCCGCCACTGTACCTTCCTCTGAGGGATATTGATACGATAAAGCTGAAGGACTTCTTCAGGAGTATAAGAGAGACGGAGGAGACTGTTACGCCCATGGAACAACAGATTCCGAAAATAGAGGAGGTTGAGAAGGTCCTCTCGGAGATTGACAGGGCCATGGAAACCGCACTTGGTGAAAGGACGGTCAGTTCCCTGTTAAGGAAGTCTTGATGATATTGCGGAATTTTTGACTTTTTGTACAATTCTATGTTAATAATATTAAATTTTCCGGTTATGCATTATTTCAGATACATAGGGAATGAGCTTTATGCAGAAGAGGTGCCTGTAAATGACCTTATCAGAACCTATGGTACCCCGCTGTATGTCTACAGTTACAGGACCCTGGAAAGGCACTACAGGGCCTATGCTGATGCATTCAAGGACTTTCCACACATAATCTGTTATGCTGCAAAGGCAAACTCCAACGGGGCTATACTGAGGGCGCTTGGCAGGCTTGGCTCAGGTGCAGATGTTGTATCCGCCGGCGAACTATACAGGGTCCTCAAGGCGGGCATACCTGCAAGGAAGATAGTCTATGCGGGTGTGGGCAAGACAGATGAGGAGATAACCTATGCGATAAAAAAGGGTATACTCATGTTCAATATTGAATCTGACCAGGAGCTTTTCAGGATCAATGAGCTGGCAGGCTCACTCTCCAGGAGGGCACCTATAGCACTGAGAATAAACCCTGACATAGACCCGGAAACCCATCCCTATATATCAACAGGGCTCAAAAAGAACAAGTTCGGTATTCCCATTGAGGATGCCCTCCAGTATTACAGAGAGGCGAAAAGGATGAAGAACATCCGGATCATGGGTGTGCACAAGCATATTGGTTCACAGATCACCCAGGTAAGACCCTTTGTTGATGCCCTTGAACGGGTGCTGGTTCTTGTGGATTCCCTTATGGCAGAGGGAATAGATATAAGATATCTTGATCTGGGTGGCGGGCTCGGGATCAGATACAATGAGGAAGATCCACCCCATCCGAGGGAGTTTGCAAGGGCCCTGAAAAAACTGCTGAGAAAGAGGACTTTTACAATAATCCTTGAGCCTGGTAGATCCATAATTGGCAATGCCGGTATACTTCTGACAAAGGTCCTGTATACAAAAAAGGGGGTTGACCGTGAATTTCTGATTGTTGATGCTGCAATGAATGACCTGATGAGACCCACACTGTATGATGCCTATCATCATATCATCCCGGTTCAGAAGAGAAGGAGGAGAAAGACAGTGGCTGACGTGGTGGGCCCCATCTGTGAGTCAGGAGACTTTCTTGCCAGGCAAAGGGAAATGCCTGCGGTCAGGCAGGGTGAATACCTTGCTGTAATGAGTGCAGGTGCCTATGGTTTCTCCATGAGTTCCAACTATAACAGCAGACCACGGCCAGCTGAGGTGCTGGTAAATGGCAAAGACCACTACCTGATCAGGAAGAGAGAGACCATGCGGGATCTGATGCGTGGCGAGGCCATACCGGAGTTCCTGAGGAAATGAAA
>DROX01000110.1 GCA_011321725.1 Nitrospirota bacterium
AGTAGAGAGGTGGTTCATCATGGCATTGATGCAATGGGATTTAAATAATAAAAGACAGAGTCTTTTAAGACTTAAGTGGGTAGACAAGGGTCTTGATGTAAGACACATGAGGTATTGCTACATGGCATTCTTCACCACCTCTGGGCCTGTAGGGTTTGTTTCTTTACTTGTTTTAGTGTATAACAATAAAAATGAGGTTACTTTATTGTTTAATCCTGTGGTTGGCTTATTTTTATGAGGTGCCCTGCCTTGATAGGGATTTCTTTTAGACAGATATGGCAATTGACCTGTGGACATCCAAAATGTGGTCTATTTGCCAAAGATCTTCAGGTATATGCCACTGAGCACACTGCTGGAATGTATAAGGAGCTTTTTCCTGAAGTCCAGGATGCCTATGTTTCCTATCACGATCCTCTTAAGTGCCTTGAGATCAGACAGTGTATTGCAGCCCTTTTCCGTGGTAAAAAGATACCTGTATCCTGCCTCAATGGCTACCTCTTGATACCATGGGTAGTAAACCCCCCAGGGCCAGCAAAGGGCAAGGGGTGTCTTGCCAAGATGCTCCCTGATGAGCTCCCTTGCGGTTGTCAGATCCCTCTGCAGGGCCTCTTTACAGGTGGCTAACTCACTGTGCTCCTTGTCCCATCTCCTGTGAGAGTGGCTGTGGGACTGTATATCAAAGACCCCCGAGGACTCCATCTCCCTCAACTCCTCCCAGGAGACCATCACCTCCTCTTTCTCACCATTGTGCAACCGCTCAACACAGCCCCTGTGAGAGGGCAGAGGACGGATATCCTTTCTCCTCCCGCACGCTGATACCCAGGAGGTGACAACGAAAAGCACACCCTTCATGCCGTATTTTTTCAAAACAGGATAGGCATAGAAATAGTTATCAAGCCAGCCATCATCAAAGGTTATCATTATGCTCCGCCGGGGGATATCTCTGCCTTCATTGATTATCTTTTCAAGGTCCTTTATTGTCAGGCTTTGATACCCCCTTCTGCTCAGGTAACGTACCTGCGCCTCAAACCTATCAGGGGTGCAGTTTATGAAGTTACCTGTGGGATTGACATGATGATACATCAATACGGGAAGACAGGGGGGCATCCTGCTACTCCATGGGCTTTATCAGGACGGTCTTGTTTTTAGAGTGCTGCCCTTTGATTATACTCACATCCGTTTTTTTGACCCCGAAGTGCCTGGCAAGCACCTCTAGGAGCTGCTTATTTGCCCTGTCATCCACAGGCGGTGCGGTCAGCTTCACCTTGAGCGTATCACCATAAGGGCCAACCACCATTGCCTTTGAAGAACGGGGCTCAACCCTTACACTGAGGAGAAGACCTTCTTTTGTCTTTCTTATGGGAATACCCTTGAACCTTTCCATATTCAAAGTACATTATTCCTGATCCATCTTGCATCCCACCAGTAAAGCGGAGAGACCGCCACCCCCTGCACAAGTATGCCGAAATGGAGATGATCCCCACCGGCAAAGCCTGTAGAGCCTGTCCTGGCAATGAGCTCGCCCTTCTTCACCCTCTGGCCTTCCTTTACAAGGATCTCGGAGAGATGCCCGTAGAGACTCATCAGCCCCTGCCCGTGATCTATTATAATGGTGTTTCCATATATACCCAGATCACCTGCAAATCTCACCTCACCGCTGTTTGCAGCCTCAACAGGTGCAAAGGTGGTGGAAGCAAGATCAAATCCAAGATGCACGCTCTTGCTTATGGCCCTGCCTTTATATCTGTATATCCGGAAATCACCATAACGGGCCATGACCTTGCTGTTTTTTAGCTGAAGAAACCTGCCCCTCCAGAGCCGTTCACCCAGGGAATTCTGCCCGATTTTCTTAACCCTTTCCGTGTCCCTCCTCCTCCAGTCCTCGTTTATCTTCCTGAAGGCCTCCACAGGGTCATCTGCCTCTGAAATGTTCAGCAGGGGAAAGACGACCCTCTGGATAAAGGCATCAGAGATGTTTAAGGTGGATCTCCTGAAGGTGCCAGCTTTGATACGGGTATGGAGTGACCGGGTGGTTGTATTTCCAGCCCTGTCTTTTGCTACCGCATAAAAGACCTTGCCCTTTCCGTCTTCATAGGGGACGGGGAAAAGCGCAATATAGGTGTTTTTATTTGTCTCGTAGGCCTTGAACTGCATGGTTCCATAGGTTATGTAAACAGAGTCTGCATCTACAGCCTTCAGTAAAGCCCTTCCAGACTCACCCCTGCGAAGGATTGAGGGTGCTTTAAGGATCTGGAGCCTCGGGGCAACTGTGTCCACCGTAGCCTTGATCTCTTTGTGGAACTTCTTTATGATGCTTGACCTTGCATGTACTGTAACAATGGCTGCGCCGTCTCTCAGTCCAAGGTCCTTGGGATTTATATCAAGCTGATACTCCACCTGGGGCTTGGCCGGGGTATCTTTCAGAAGTTCCACATCCCTGGATGCCTGTATTATATGTATCTCAATCTTGTTCAGGTTCCGGCCCTTTATGATCACCCTCTTTTTCGCAGGTAAAAACTCAAAACCCTCAAGACCCTTTATTTCAGGGGGGGCAACAAGGAATATCTTATAAACAGCATAGGACAAGAGCAAAACCAAAAAGGGTAGAAGGATGATGAGGAGATATTTCTTAACGCCCCTTCTGGGTTGCTTCTGGAATGTAAGGCTCATTTATTTACTCCCTCTAAATGTATTAACCAGGCACCTTCAAAGAAGGGAAAACATAAAAAACCTGAATCCCGGGATAGGAATTAGCACCACTGCACTCTAATTGCATCCTTATTCCTAACAATGGATTCAGTGTTTATTAGTATACCATTTAGCCGATTTCTTATGCTATAATTACATTTCAAATTTCAACATGGAGGGCAGAATGGGCAGGGTGATAATTATAATGGGGTCAAAGGCTGATCTTCCATGGGCAGAAAAGATCAGGACCTATCTGGAGCAGTTTGAGATACCTGTTAAAATGAGGATTGCCTCAGCACACAAGGTCCCCCTCAGATGCTTTGAGATAATTAAGGAATACGATGAAGAGGATGTGGTCTTTATCACCCTTGCTGGCAGGAGTAATGCCCTGAGCGGGTTTGTTGATGCCCAGACACACCGTCCTGTTATTGCCTGCCCACCCTACAGTGATTCCTTTGCAGGTGCGGACATCTTCTCAAGCCTGAGGATGCCCTCGGGCGTGGCACCCATGGTCGTGCTTGAACCCGAGGCAGCGGCCCTTGCAGCAGCCAAGATACTGGCCCTTTCTGACAGCAGGGTTCAGGAGAAGGTGATGGCCTATCAAACAGCCCACAGGGAGCGGATAATCAGAGACGACCAGGAGCTTTCAGATGGGTAGCGTAAAGGATCTGCAGATTATCAATCACCCAACAGGGGACTCAACCGGCGTTGGAAGATTCATCTTCTCTGACAGGTACTCTGTCTTTGACTGGGGAGAGATGCCTGACCATATACCAGAAAAAGGGGCTTCCATAGCCCTGCTGAGCGCCTATTTCTTTGAGCGGCTGGCAGAATTGGGAATCAAGACACACTACATCGGTCTTGTGGAGGAAGGCAGGGCCAAAAAGATGAACGAGCTGAAAGGCCCCTCCCATGTAATGGAGATCATGCTTGTAAGGGTCCTGAAACCTGAATTTGTTGACAACAGATATGATTACTCGGCCTATGAAAAGGAGCGGGGGAACTTCCTTATCCCCCTTGAGATTATCTACAGGAATTCCGTGCCAGAGGGGAGCAGCCTGTTAAAAAGGCTCAAAAGCGGTGAGGTGAGCCCTGAGGACTTTGGTCTTACCACAGCACCCGAGCCTGGCCAGCAGCTAAAAAAGCCCATCTACGATGTATCTACCAAGCTGGAAATCACCGACAGGTATATCACCTGGCAGGAGGCAAAAGAGATAGCTCATTTAACGGATGAGGAGTTACAGCAAATCCTTGATATTACGGACAGGATAAACAGGCTTATAACAGAGGAGTTTGCAAAGATCGGTCTTAAAAACGAAGACGGAAAGATTGAGCTTGCCTTTGATCCTCAGCGGAGGATAATGGTGGTTGATGTCCTTGGCACGCTTGATGAATGCCGTTTCACCTATAAGGGTATCCCTGTCAGCAAGGAGATAGCACGCCTCTACTACCGCAAAACCCCCTGGTATCATGAGGTGGAAGAGGCAAAAAAAAGGGACAGGATGAACTGGAAAGGGCTGGTTAAGAACCCTCCTGAACCACTTCCACCAAGGCTGAAGGAGCTCATCTCTCTTGCCTACAGGGCATGCACAAACATGATCACCGGACGGCAGTGGTTCCCGGGGGTGCCTCCTTTACCCGGGGTCCTTGAGGAGCTCAAGGCCTTTCTGTCCTGATATCCCTGAAAAGTACCGTCCTGTTCCGGCCATTTTCTTTTGCAAAATAAAGTGCCTGGTCTGCCCTGTTTATGAGGTGCTCCCTTTCCCTGGCATCATCAGGGTATGTGGCGATACCCAGGCTGAGGGTAATGCCAAACTCCTTGCCATCAGCGGAAAATCTCAGCTCCATGGCCTTCTTCCGTATCCTTTCAGCCGTCTTCCTTGCAACATTTAGGTCAGCATTCAAAAGTATCAGGGCAAACTCCTCGCCCCCGTATCTTGCCGGGATATCAATCTCCCTGACAGTGCTTTTCAGCATACCTGCCACGCTTTTCAGTACCTGGTCTCCCACCGGGTGGCCAAAACTGTCGTTTACCTTCTTGAAATAATCAATGTCAGTCAGTATCAGGGATAGCTTCTCCCTGTAGCGCTCAGCCCTCTTCAGCTCTCTCTCAAGGGACTCCTGGAATCTTCTATGATTCAGAAGCCCTGTTAATCCGTCTGTATAGGCAAGCAGCTTGATCTCTTCATGCAGCAGGGCATTTTCTATTGACTCAAAGGCCTGATTAATGAGGACCTTCAGCAGGTCAACCTGCAGGGAACTAAAGCCACCCCTTTTCTTTGAAAGTACAAGAAGCATTCCCTTCAGCCTCTCTTCCTTTGTAACAGGCAGTACAAGGAGGCTCTTGTATTCACCCTCTACGATACCCTTCAAAGACCTGCTGAAGCTGGATATGTCCGAGAGATGAAGGGGCTCCCTGTTTGACAGGACCATCTCAAGTACGGTGCCCTTCAGGGAAACCACCCTGTCTGATTTTATCTGCAGTCCCTTTGAGGCATATAGCCTGAAGCCACGCTGTTTCTTGAGCATGAGGCATGCCTCAGCACCTGAAAGTCGCTCCGTGGCACTGATGATCCTCTGGCATATCCCCTCAAGGTCAAGGAGTTCCATCAGCCCTGCACTCTCGTCATGAAGTATCCTGAGTCCCTGATGTGCAAGCCTGAACTGGGTTATAACCCTGTGACGCCCCAGAATTCTCACTATCTCCTCTGCCACAATAAGCATTACATCCATATCATTTCTCTGGAATGCCTTGTATCTGCTGCTATCAGCAGAGAGCACCCCGATGGTGATACTTCCGTCGTTCACAGGGATTGCAATAAAACTGTTGACCTGCCCCCTGCCCAGATAGCCGTACTCTGTCTTCTTGTTTTTGTCGGGGCAAAAGAGCAGGGGCTGTTTCTTGGTGAATACCGAATAGATAAGCCCCCTGCCGGTGGTCTCTATCTCACCGTCATCTGTTGAGGCAAACCCTACCAGCCCTTCCTCCTCCTGTAAAAAGAACATTACCCTGTCGGCAGTTATGGCCCGCTCCAGTATGCCAAGCAGGCCTCTCAGGTCCCTGACCACCTCCTCCCTGTCGGTCATGTACCTTGAGAGGATGAGGTCCTCGTTCAGTACCGATGCATTGTCAGCAATCTCTCTTGCCTCTCTTGCCAGTTTATCAAAGGAATCGGTGAGTTCCCTCAGCTTTTCATTCTTTCTGTAGAATATCAACCAGATCCCCGTGCAGAGCACCGCCACAACGAGAAGCAGCGACAATGTATCCAGCAGGGGTGCCTGGAAGAAATCCCTTATGTGAAGGAGGGGCTGTAGAGAAAGAAGCAGCAACAGGC
>DROX01000111.1 GCA_011321725.1 Nitrospirota bacterium
GATCGCGATGCAGAAGGCTGAGATATCATTCCAGACAATGATAGAGGTGAGGAACAAACTTGTCAACGCCTATCAAGAGATAATGAGGATGCAGGTCTGATGGCTTTCAAGAACTTAATGGAGAGGATACAGGCCCTTGACTTCAAGAAGAGGATCATCCTCCTTACCCTGATGGTGATATCCATTGCCAGTGTTATCCTGCTCATCGTATGGGCGCAGGCTCCTTCATATCAGGTTCTTTACAGCAACCTCCAGCAGGAAGATGCGGGTTTGATCATACAGAAACTGAGGGAGATGAAGATTCCCTACAAGACCACAGCAACAGGCATCATGGTGCCTGCAGAGAATGTGTATGAGCTGAGGCTCCAGCTTGCCAGCATGGGGCTTCCCCAGGGTGGTGGTGTGGGGTTTGAGATATTTGACAGGACAGGCCTTGGCACCACGGAGTTCGTCCAGAAGGTAAATCTCCGGAGGGCACTCCAGGGAGAACTTGCCCGTACAATCAGGTCCCTACAGGAGGTAAAGGACTGCAGGGTCCATCTTACCATTCCGGAGCGGTCCATATTCACTGCATCAGATGAACGGCCGAAGGCATCGGTGGTCCTGAAGCTCCAGCCAGGCGTGACACTCACAAAAAGACAGGTGCAGGGTATCATCCACCTTGTTTCAAGCAGTGTTGAGGGGTTATCACCAGAGGATGTGACCGTGCTGGACAGCAGGGGCAATGTCCTGTCCTCACCCCAGAACGAGGATTCCCTGCTGACAACAACTCAGCTGGAGTACCAGAGGAGCATTGAGAGGGATATTGAAAAGAGGGTCATAGGAATACTCACACCGGTTGTGGGGAAAGACCGTGTGAGGGCAAAGGCAAGCGTAACCATAGACTTCACAAGGGTTGAAGAGACCAGAGAGATATACGATCCTGACAGCCAGGTCGTCAGAAGCGAGCAGAAGATGCATGAAAGCAGGACCGTTCCCTCAACAGAAGGCGTGCCCGGGGTGAAGTCCAATATCCCGGGGGCCAATGGCAGGACGGCATCCACAACGCAGGCAGGACTGAACAAACAGACAGAGACTATAAATTACGAATTAAGCAGGATAAAGAGTCATGTAATAAAACCCACAGGTGTAATAAAAAGGATAACCGTGGCCGTACTGGTTGATGGCCTCTACAGGAAGGATGAAAAGACAGGAAAGAGCATCTTTACACCCAGGACAGAGGCGGAGCTTAAGACATATGAGGAGCTTGTGAAAAAGGCCATAGGCTACTCAAGTGAACGTACAGACGAGGTCAAGGTGGTGAGTATGCCCTTCAAGCTGGAGGAGGAAGGGCAGGCCATACCTGAGGCTGAAAATAGATATGATAAATACATAATGCCTGCTGCAAGGTACGGGACCATACTGATACTCTCCGTGCTTGCCTTCTTCTTCCTTGTAAGGCCGTTGATGAATTACCTGAGGACCGCACCGTCAACAGTATCCCGGGGGTATGCACAGCCCACCCCGGAGATTGAGACATCTGCAGAGCAGGTAAAAAAACTTCCACAGCCTGATGAGATCAAGGAATGGGCCAAGGAAAACCCTCAACAGGCAGCAGTGCTTATAAAAAAATGGATTCATGGAGGATAACCAATGGCCCTTTCTGGTGCTGAAAAGGCAGCAATACTGCTTGGCTATGTTGGTGAGGAGATTGCTTCTGAGATCATCAAGAACCTGGACAAGAGAACGGTTGAGCAGATTACGGCTGTGATGAAAAACGTCAAGACACTCAAGAAGGAGGAGGTTGAGGCAGCGCTGATGGAGATCAAGAAGGACATGAGTGATGAATCCCTCACAATCGGTGGCAGGGAGTTTCTGAAAAACCTCCTGACAAAGGGACTCAGCGACGAGGATGCTGAAAAACTGATAGAGGAGGCTGAAAGGGAAAGCCCTCTGGACAGGCTGAATTTTGCCGATCCCACCCTGATAGTGAACTACCTCAGTGGTGAGCATCCCCAGACCATTGCCTTTGTGCTTTCCCTTCTTGATCCTAAGAAGTCAGCAGAGGTTATAGCGCTGCTCCCGGAGCATCTGAAGGTGGATGTGGCCTTCAGGGTAGCAAAGCTTGACAGGATACCCGAAGAGGCACTCAGGGAGCTTGAGGATGTACTGAGTTCCCAGCTAAACATAACGGAGTCCCAGGGCAAGAAGATTGAGGGGATAAAGGCGATAGCCGATATCCTGAACAACTCGCCAAAAGAGGTGGAGCAGGCAATCCTTGAGATGATAGAACAGCAGGACCCGAATATGGCAGAGTCCATAAGATCACTCATGTTTGTATTTGAGGATCTCATCAATGTGGATGACCGGGGTATCCAGACACTCCTGAAGGAGGTCAGCACCACTGATCTTGCCCTTGCGCTCAAGACAGCACCTGAGGAACTGAAGCAGAAGATCTTCAGAAACATGTCACAGAGGGCTGCCGAGATCCTCAAGGAGGAGATGGAGACCACAGGACCTGTCAGGGTCTCCGATGTTGAGGCAGCACAGCAGAATATCATAAAGGTGGCGAGGAAGCTGGAAGAGGAAGGAAAGATCATCATCGCGGGTAAGGGTGAGGAGGAGTTGATTGTCTAAGGGCAAGATACTAAAAGAGGGTGAAATAAGGAGCTTCGGGATGCCCTCCTTTGACAACAGGGATAAGGGCAGAGAGATGGGTGAGCTTGTACCCGACACCGAGGATATTGAGAGGAAGGCCTATGAGGAGGGCTTCAGTGCCGGTGAAAAGGCGGGCTACGACGTTGGTCTCCAGAAGGCGGAGGTGTTACTGGAAAGCCTGCAGAAAATGATAGAGGATTTCACCAGGAAGAAGGAAGAGATCCTCAGGAGTATAGAGCCCCAGGTTGTGGCACTCTCAATTGCGATAGCAAGAAGGATACTGAAGGACGAGATAACAACTGATCCGGAAAAGATAGCAAACCTGGTAAAGGTATCAATGAGAAGGCTTGTACAGCCCGGCCAGATAGTGATAAGGATAAACCCTTCCCTGTCGGAGATTTTTGAAAGGCTCAGACCAGAACTCCTGCAGATAAGCGGGGATATAAGGATTGAGGAGGACCCCTCTGTTGCACTCTCAGCACCTGTAGTCTCAAGTGCGGAGCAGGAGATCCCCATTGATCTTGAGGCCCAGCTGACAAATCTGATTGAAGAGATGGGAGAGAGGATAGGTGAGTATAACCCTTGATAGGTACATAGACATGGTTGATGAGATAGAGCCTCTGAGGGTCTACGGCAAGGTAGTGGAGATCACGGGGATAATCATCAAGGCCACAGGGCTGCGTGTCAGCATCGGTGAGGCCTGCAAGATCTACGGAGACAACGGTATGGTAATTGATGCCGAGGTGGTGGGATTCAAGGATGGCAGGGTACTGCTTATGGCCGTTGGGGATCTGCAGTGGATCAAACCAGGAAGTCCTGTATATCCTGCCGGAAGGAACCTCTATGTGAGGGTATCAGAGGGGCTTGTTGGCAGGATAATAAATGCCCTGGGCAGGCCTATTGATGGCAAGGGTCCGGTGGAGGGTGATATCTTCCCCATCACAGGCGAGATGATAAATCCCCTCAAAAGACGGCGGATTACTGAACCGCTTGACCTCGGAATACGTGCAATAAACGGTCTTCTTACCTGTGGCAAGGGTCAGAGAATGGGCATAATTGCAGGTACAGGGGTTGGCAAGAGCGTGCTCCTTGGCATGATAGCAAGGTATACAGAGGCTGATGTCAGCATAATCGGACTCATCGGGGAACGGAACAGGGAGGTCCGTGAGTTTATAGAGAGGGACCTCGGAGAAGAGGGTCTGAAGAAATCCGTTGTTGTTGTATGTACGGCACAGGAACCCCCGCTCGCAAAGGTAAGGGCAGCCTTTACGGTGACAGCCATAGCGGAGTATTTCCGCAACAGACTTGGCAGGGATGTTCTCCTCATGGTTGACTCGCTGACCAGGGTTGCCATGGCCCAGCGTGAGATCGGTCTTGCAGTGGGAGAACCGCCAACAACAAAGGGCTACACACCCTCTGTATTCACACTGCTGCCGAACCTGCTTGAGAGGGCTGGCACGGCATCCGGCAGTGGCAGCATCACAGGGCTTTACACAGTGCTTGTTGAGGGAGATGACCTAGCAGATCCCATAGCTGATGCAGCCATGTCTGTACTTGACGGGCATATAATCCTCTCACGGGAGCTTGCCATGGCGGGGCAGTATCCAGCAATTGATGTGCTGAGAAGCGTCAGCCGTGTAATGAACGATATAGTGGATGAAAAGCACAGGAAACTTGCCATGGAGTTCATAGAGGTGCTCTCCACCTACAGGAAATATGAAGACATGATAAGTATCGGTGCATACAAGGAGGGTAGCAACAGGGCAGTGGACAGGGCCATCAGGATGATCAACAAGCTGAGGGCCTATCTGAGACAGTCCATCAATGACCGCAGAGACATGGCAGACAGCCTGCATGCACTCTCATTGC
>DROX01000112.1 GCA_011321725.1 Nitrospirota bacterium
TGTCGTTATTCGCATATTTTATTTTTTCATAGGAGGGATAAAATGAAGAATCTTTTTAAAATTGCACTGACAACAGCATGTATCTTTGTCTTCTCAATACTCTTTTTGAATCTTTCTTCTGCAATTGCCTCTGTAACCTTTCTTTCCCAATACGACACTGACGGCATAGCAGCCACAAATCCACAATGGACAGAACATATACCATCCTATCAGATAGGTGCTAATCATGTGTTTTTTGCAGCAGTGGCAGTTCATGTAGATGGTGCTATGGAAGGAACTCAGGGAACACTAACCATCTGGAACTCAGAAACCAGTATGACCTTCAGGTCCACAGTTCAAGCAGGAGGAAACATAGGGATTGTAATCAGTGCACCCTATACAGCAGAGGGATATTACTACAGGGTAGAGATAGCAGGGCAGGTATCAGAGACAAAGGAGTGATATGCCCCCAAAAGTGAGACAGGAGTTATGAGAGACATTGCTTCTGTGCACCCCATATTTGAGACACCTGTTATGTCAGTTGCCGTAGTATTCATTCCAGACCTCCATAGGAGTTCTGTATCCAAGGGCAGAATGAGGTCTTTCTGTATTATAACTCCTTACCCACTGGGTTATCTTCTGCCGAGCCTCCTGGAGTGTCTCAAACTCCTCTCGTTCAAGCAATTCATCCCTCATGGTGCCCTGATAACTCTCAATATGGCCGTTGTTGAAAGGCTGTCCTGGTGGTATCACCTCCTCTCTAATTCTGTATTTACTTATTACGACCTGAAACTCTTTAGACCTGAACTCAGGCCCATCGTCTCTTCTGAATACCCTCGGAGGGCCATACTGCATGCAAAGACTGTCAAGGAACTGGGCTATGGTTCTGCCAGGCAGAGAGTACTCCACTGGTGGCTCAAAACCTCTTCTGCTAAATACATCCAGCACATTGAATATCCTGATTGTTCTTCCAGAGGTGATTCTGTCATGCAGGAAGTCCCCTGCCCACACATGGCCTGGAAATTCAGCCTCCGTAGCCCTAAAGGGCTGTGTGGGCCTGGAATGCTTCTTTCCGGATACCCCAGCAGGTTTCTTGAAGATTAATACAGCAGTATACTCTATAGACCTTTTTGTGATTAACTCTGATACCATGTTTTCTGAGTTCAGCCCATATCAGTCTATATCCCCAGGCAGAGTGTTTAGAGGCAATGTCTTTTATAGCCTCAAGGAGTTCAGAGTCGTCTTTTCTGCCTGTTCGGTAGAAAGACGCCCTTGGGAGGTTGAACCTCCTACACAGAACTGTTACAGGGACATTGTGCTGTGTATGCAATTGATGTATAAGCATTTTTACCTCTTGCTTGCTCAGAGATTTTTTTTAATTATGTCAGTAAGTGCCTGGATTTCTAATTCTTTCTCTGCAAGCAGTCTTTTGAGCCTGGAGTTTTCCTCTTCAAGGATCTTGAGTCGTTTAGCCTCTGAAACACTCATGCCTTTGTATTTCTGCCTCCATCGGTATATGGTGTTAGGATTGATACCGTATTTCCTTGCTACAGAGGAAACAGAACTACCAGGTAGTTCCGCCTCTGCTATGATCTTGATGATCTGGTCAATAGAGAATTTGTTTGGTCTCGTTACCGTGCTCCTCCTTCTAAATAAAATTCTACATTATAAGTGTCTCATTTTTGGGGAGCACTTCAGGCATGAACAGTCTACAGAGCAGGGGAGGGGTATAAGTTTATTGATGATTTTGGGAGGTATAATCAAAAAGTGTGTAAAAAGGGGTCAGATAAAAAATGCAAAATAGCACAATAGGACTACTAAAAAGCTACATAGGATTTTGACAGGGAGGATTGGGGAGGGGGATAATAGAGGAAAGAAATTTTTGGTTTTGAAAGGGGGTAAAGGATGGATAGGCGGATATCGATAAGAGGAAAGAAAAGGAAACTCATCTCATTTTTTGTATTCTGTTTAACATTATTTATAGTTACAGGGTGTAAGGAAGAGAAGATTAAAGAGCCTGCATTAATCTGGCAAAGAGATTTTGGTGTTAAAATTCATAGATTTAAATTACACAGGATAATAAATGCAACTGATTTTCCGATCATGTCTGTTGAGACAGAAGATGAGCTCATCATTTTTGATAAAAAGGGGAATGAAATTATAAGAAGGCAGATACCAAGATTGGAAGTTGAACAAGAGGGAAAGAGGATGACATATAGAGGGTATGTAATCCTTTCAGATAATGGTGAGTATATACTGGAAGGTAAAGGAGTTCCTGAGTTTTCGTATGATCTAA
>DROX01000113.1 GCA_011321725.1 Nitrospirota bacterium
ACAAGGCAGGGCACCTCATAAAAGTGAGAAGGGTTCATGGATTCAAGGGTTCAAGTTAAGTAACAGGATGTAACCGTTTCCTTTACCCTATGACCCTTGACCACTTGAACCCTTTATATCAATGCCATGATGAACCACCTCTCTATACTCCGAAAAATCTGCGATTTTTCGGAGGCCTCTGCTCACTGCTTACTGTTAACTCCTGACTCCTGACTCTTGACTCCTGACTGTCTTATCGGCACCCTGCCTTGTTTTGTAAAACTGAAATTATTTTGGACACTACTGTTGTATTCTCTACTTTTCTGATTAGCCTGATGAAGCAAAGTGCCTTGCCAACCAAACCCTTCAGGACTTGAAAATCAGAGCATTATATTGTAAAAATAATCATCTATTAATGTAAACTATTATAGAGTTCTGTATGGGTTGATTAAAATATTTAACAACTATAAAGGATAGGTGGGTATTGGCTTAGAGCGGCTTTGGAAAATCAAAATAGGTTCACCAGGAGGGTGAACCTGATTTTCCCCTCGGAGCATGCCAGGGAGGGCATGCGAGAATGATGCGAAAAGCCAATACCCACCTGTCCTCAAAAGCAATTTCTTTAAGCAATTTTTTTATAATTTTTTTATTCATATAAGGAGGGAGTATGCTTTCCAAGGTAATATCAGCAACACTTGTGGGTATAGAGGCATATCTGGTTGATGTTGAGGTGGATATCACCTCAAGGGGACTGCCCCACTTCTCAATGGTCGGACTTCCTGACACAGCGGTCAAGGAAAGCCGCGACCGCGTTAAGGCAGCCCTTAAGAACACAAACTTTATATTCCCACTGAAGCAGATCACCATAAACCTCGCACCTGCGGACATCAAAAAGGAGGGTACCTCCTTTGATCTTCCCATTGCCATAGGCATGCTATCCTCTGAAGGTGTTGTTCCCGTTGAGGTCTTAAAGGATTATTTAGTCACAGGCGAACTCTCCCTTGACGGAAGGTTAAAACCCGTCAAGGGTGCACTTTCAATGGCAATGGCAGCGAGACAAAAGAAACTGAAAGGCATAGTGCTTCCTCTGGAAAACGCACCCGAGGCTGCTGTGGTAAAAGATATTAAGGTCTATGGCATGGAAAACCTTCCCCGGGTTGTCCAGTTCTTAAGGGGTGAGCTTGATACCGCTCCGGTCCAGATAGACCCTGAGGAGGTGCTAAGGATATCATCCAGCTATGAAGAGGACTTCTCAGAGATCAAAGGTCAGGAGCATGCAAAGAGGGCAATGGAGGTGGCTGCAGCAGGAGGACATAACATCCTGATGATCGGGCCGCCTGGCTCAGGCAAGACCATGCTTGCCAGAAGGCTGCCCACAATACTTCCGGGCATGACCTTTGAAGAGGCACTTGAGACAACGCGGATACATAGTGTGGCTGGCAGTCTGAACTCTGGCCATGCCCTCCTTGCAACAAGGCCCTTCAGGGCTCCCCACCATACCATCTCAGATGTTGCCCTGATAGGAGGCGGACAGTTCCCCAGACCAGGAGAGGTCTCCCTTGCACACAATGGTGTGCTTTTCCTTGATGAACTGCCCGAGTTCAAGCGGAATGTGCTTGAGGTGCTGAGACAACCCCTGGAGAATGGTGAGGTAACCGTCTCAAGGGCAGTGGCATCCATAACATTCCCTGCCTCATTCATGCTCGTGGCAGCCATGAACCCCTGCGCCTGCGGGTTTGTGGGAGATGAAAGGCACCAGTGTACCTGCACACCAGGACAGATTCATCGTTACAGAACCCGTGTGTCAGGCCCACTGATGGACAGGATAGATATACATATAGAAGTGCCAGCAGTGGACTACAAAAAACTATCCTCTGATCTTCCAGCAGAGTCATCTGAGGAGATAAGAAAGCGTGTTGTACAAGCAAGGCAGATACAGTTGAATAGATTCAAGAACGACAAGATCTACTGTAACGGTCAGATGAGAACAAGGCATATAAAGAAGTACTGTGTACTGACAAAGGAGGCAAAGGAGATACTCGAGACAGCAATGGAGAGGCTATCTCTCAGTGCCCGTGCATACACAAGGATACTGAAGGTCTCCCGCACCATTGCTGACCTTGAGGGTTCAGATTCCATAGAATCCCACCACATCTCCGAGGCTGTGCAGTACAGGATGATGGACAGGGGGGTGTTTTAGGGATTCTTGACATTTCTTTTGTTTTTTTCTTACTATAAGTAAGAATATTAACTTTAAGAAAGGAATAATATGTCAACCTCCCTGATAACATCAAAAGGGCAAACAACCATACCCAAGAAGATAAGAGAATATCTTAATCTTCAGCCCGGCGATAGAGTGGATTTTGTGGTAGATGAAGATGGTAAAGTCATACTACAGCCTGCCACAGTGGATGTCAGAGAACTTGAAGGTATACTTTACAGAGCTGACCGGAAAACAGTTCCCCTGAAAGAGATGAAAAAGGCCGTGAGAAATAGATTTAAAAGGAAACAAGTTTGATGAAAGGGATAGATACAAATGTTCTTGTAAGGTATCTTGTCAAGGATGACAAAAAGCAGGCACAAAGGGCATCTGAATTTATTCAGCGTGCCACATCTGGAGGCAAAAGGTGTTTTATTAACCATATTGTTCTTTGTGAATTAGTCTGGGTTTTAGAATCAGCGTATAAATGTTCCAAAAAAGAGATTGTTCATGTTCTTGAAAAGATAATCATGACCCGGCAGTTTGAAATTGAAAGAAAGGATATAGCAAGATTGGCATTGTATGATTTTGCAAATGGCAAAGGAGACTTTGCTGACTATTTTATTGGAAGAATAAACCAGGAGCATGGATGTGATAAAACAGCTACATTTGACCGCTCACTCAAAGACTCTGATTCTTTTGAAATTCTTTAATTACGACGAGGTTTCTTAAAAGGTCTCCCGCACAATAGCAGACCTTGAGGGCTCAAAGCAAATTCAATCCCACCACATCTCCGAAGCAGTTCAGTGCAGGATGATGGACAGGGGGGTGTTTTAGGAATTTTGTATTTTGAAATACAAAAGAAATGAAAAAACTTTATAAAGATCAGAACTCTTTAAACAGGTAATCCACGGGTAAGGCATATACATTATTCATTAAGGGTAAGATATCGTTACAAAGGCATATAAGGCAACCTGATGCTATATTCAACCCAAGCCTTTTCAATGATTTGAATACACTTACCATATCCCTGTTTGGTGAGGCGGTCTTCTTGATCTCCACTGGATATACCCTGCCATTCTTAAAAATAAGAAGATCAATCTCTTTTCTGTCTTTGTCATGGTAGTAATAAAAAGAAGGTTCAAGGCCATTATGAAGATAGGTCTTGAGAATTTCTGTAAATATCCATGTCTCAAATATTGCTCCTGAAAGTGCACCTGCCTCAAGGGTTTCAGGGCTACTCCATTCGGTAAGCCAGGCACACAAACCCGTGTCAAGAAAGTAGAGTTTGGGTGCTTTCACAAGTCGTTTACTTAAATTAGTATGAAACGGCTGAAGTAGATATACAATGCCCGATGCTTGAAGCACAGATAACCACTTTTTAGCTGTATTGGGAGATATGTCTGCATCCCTTGCAAGGTCAGACAGGTTCAACAACTGAGCAGTTCGAGCTGCAACAGCCTTTAAAAATCTTATAAAACTAATTCTGTTGACAACATTAATTATCTCAACCACATCCCTCTGAAGATAGGTCTGTACATAGGATGAATAAAATAGATTCCAATCCATTTCAGGCTCAACATGAAGAGCAGGAAAAGAGCCCCTGAAGATATGAGAATAAACATCCATAAGTGAGAGTCTGTCTTCGAGAGCATCTTTGACACTGATTTTATTCTTGGGTAAAAATGGCTTCACCTTTAACCCCTCTCCCTTTGATTCACTGAAGGAAAACCCCATCAAGTGAAGTATAGCCACTCTACCTGCAAGAGATTCGGTAAGGCCCTTCATAATATGGAAATGCTGTGAACCTGTAAGCCAGAAAAGGTTCTTTTTTCCTGTCCTATCAACCATCATTTTGATATAAGGAAGAAGTTCTGGTGCATACTGTATTTCATCAATTATTAGAGGTGTTTTGTAACGCTGAAAAAACAATGCAGGGTCGGTCTTTGCAAGTTGAAGAACCACTGGATCATCAAGTGTGATGTATTTTCTTTCTGGTTCAGCAAGGGTTTTAAGCAAGGTGGTCTTTCCAACCTGTCTGGCACCTGTTATAAGTATAACTGGAAAATGCCTGGCAGCTTTTCTTAAAAATTTTTCTATGGTTCTTTGTAAATACATCGTCTATATTGCATTATAATTGCAATTTAGCCGATTTGTCAAGGGTCTACCTTTTCTCAAAAATAATTACCCAAAAGGTATTGTTTCCTCAAAATTGAAAGAAAAAACATTTTTAAGTCAAGAAGTTTTTAAGTGATAAGAAAATCTTTCTTATAATGTTTTATTCTCCACCAGAAATCTCTCAATTTTCAAAACACTCCTCTAAGAGGGTCTGTGAACACCTCTTATCCATTCAGCAAACAGTACTCATAATTCATCAGCTTTTTATAAGAAGCCTCCCCTCAGTGCCATGTACACAAGAACCTTCAAGGTCTCCCGCACCATTGCTGACCTTGAGGGTTCAGATTCCATAGAATCCCACCACATCTCCGAGGCTGTGCAGTACAGGATGATGGACAGGGGGTGTTTTGGGAATCTTGGTATCTCTTTTGTTTTTTTCTTACCACAAGTAAGAATTATGCCAACCTCTTTGATAACATCAAAAGGCAGACAACCATACCCAAGAAGATAAGAGAGTTCCGGGTAAAATTCCACTGTTGGATAAAGACTTATCTTTCCTCTAAAACCTCTCTGACCTTTATCAGAAGCTCATCAGGCGAGACGGGCTTTGAGATGAAATTTATTCCCTCATCAAGGACACCCTTTTGCTGAATAATGTTTGAGGTATATCCACTCGTAAAAAGGACCTTTATATCCGGCCTTATCCTTTTTATCTCCTCATAGACCTCCCTGCCGCTCTTCTCCGGCATCACCACATCAAGGATCATCAGATTGATACGGTCTCTGTTCACGGTAAATTTTTCTATGGCATCCCTGCCGTCAACAGCCTCAATCACCTCGTAGCCCCTTTCTGTGAGAACAGTTTTAATCAACTCCCTTACCGCGCTCTCATCTTCTGCGAGTAGTACTGTTTCGGTGCCTCCTCTTAATTCCACCCTCTGTTCTGTCTTTTCTTCCTTGATATCAGCTTTACCAAGGGGCAGGTATATCCTGAAGGTTGTTCCGTGGCCCTTTTCGCTGTAGACCTTTATGTGACCATTGTGCTGTTTTACAATACCATATACTACTGATAGGCCAAGGCCTGTCCCCTTTCCCACATCCTTAGTTGTGTAAAAGGGCTCAAATATGTGTTCCTTTGTCTCTTCATCCATACCCGTACCCGTATCAGAGATTGATATGACCGCATATCTACCGGGCCTGATAACATCCCGCTGTTCATCTATCTGTCTCCTTGTTATCTCCACAGTGGCTGTTTCAATACTCAGGATACCTCCGCCTGGCATTGCATCCCTTGCATTTGTGATGAGGTTCATTATGACCTGTTCAAGTTGTCCCCTGTCAGCTACAACCCATAGCTGTTGTTCCGAAAGGATGGTTCTGAACTCAATATCCTCACCAATAAGCCTGAGAAGGAGTTTCTCCATATCCTTCACAAGATCGTTTATCTCCACAGGCTTTGGGTTAATGATCTGCTTTCTGCTGAAGGCAAGGAGCTCCTGTGTCAGGTTCGCTGCCCTCTCGGCAGAGGATATTACGGAGTTTACCATGCTCCTCATGGGATCATCCTCTTTCATCTTCTGCTGTAACAGCGTGCTATAACCTATGATTGCGGTAAGGATATTATTGAAGTCATGGGCAATCCCGCCTGCGAGATGTCCTATGGCCTCCATCTTCTGAGACTGCAGGAACTGGGCCTGGAGTAACTCCTTTTCCTCCTCCACCATCCTGTGCTGTATGATCATCGCCAGGGTGTTAGCGATTGCTGTCAGGAAGTCTATCTCCTGCTGCTTGTAAATGTGCCCGGCCTCCAGTTCAAGGTTAATCACACCCAGCAATCTCTCTCCAGAGAGGATGGGGACACAATAATGTCCGTGCGGTTTGATCCCCTCATAGCGTGTCTCGTGCCTCTCGTCAAGATTATTGACAAACTGAACAGTACGTGACAGCGCAGCCCTTCCACAGATACATCTGCCATAGGGTATCTCAGCACATTGTGACAGCTGTGGCATGGAGAAACCTCTGTGAACCTTGATCTTCAGCACATCCCTGTCTTCATCAACCAGGAATATGGCACCCTTGGAATTGCTGGAGAGCCAGGGTATTGAAATGATGGTATCAAGGATACGTTCCAGTATCTCCTGAAGAGAGAGGGGCTCAAGGCCCAGCTCAAGAACGGAGTTTATCACCTCCTGTATCTGATAGTTCCTCCTGAGCTCTGTTATGTCCCGTGACATCAGTACGAAACCAATAAGCTTCCCCCCTTCATCCCATATACCAGAGACCCTGGAATCTATGATACGGGGACCTTCCTCGCTTTTCTTCTCCACCGTGTATGTATAGGCACCCCTGGTTTTTACGGTTTCTATAGCCTTTTCAAATCGTGATGGATCAACCTTCTCTTTTGTATGCATCTCCATTACTGTCTTGCCTATTACATCCTCAGCCCTGTATCCGAAGATCCTTTCAGCTATTGGGTTGTAATACTTTATACGGAAGTCCGTATCAGTTGCAGCTATGGCCATGTCAGTGGATGAACGAAGGATATTATCAAGATAGATGGCCTTTTCCTGCATGGATGCATCAACCTTGCGGATGATCAGAACCAGATAGATTATGACGGAGCATACAATGAAGGATACAATGAATGCAGTCACTGCACCTGTGATCATATAATCACTGGTGACCCTTCCCCTGAAGTAAACACTCAACGGGGCAACGATAATCGCTGTGAGCACCTCTGAGAGAAGCACGGAAACCCAGAGGAGATGGAGGATGTTTACGGACTTCAGAAAGTTGACAATCCCTGCTGGTAAGAATGAAGCAGAACCGTACTCCGATCCGGTGCTTGACATAATCCTGTAACGCCTCTGTCCCCTTAAAAGAATAAAAACTGCCAGTTGGCTATTTGATTGCACATATTATAGTGACTTCAAACAGTGGAGGTCAATGAAA
>DROX01000114.1 GCA_011321725.1 Nitrospirota bacterium
GGGATTATCACAAAAGCCGAAGTTAACAGAAACGGGAATGAGTTTATACAAGAGGAGGAAAGAACCAGCAAAAGATAGAATTATTGTAAGAACAAACTCTTTCATAAAGTATTACTCTCCTGTCGTTTAAAGTCCTTCAGTCTCAGTAGTCCTGCCAGAGACCCGAGTCCATAGCTAAGATGTAATGTCCAGAAAGAAGCAAACAGGAAGGGAATGTATACAATCCCTGTTTTAAGACCGATCTTTACTGAGAAAAACAAGTTGGTTAATACATACAGACCCATTATAGAAAGAAACACAATAAAAAACTCATGTCTGAATAACGACAAAAACAGACTTAACAGCAGGCTGCTTACAAAGGCAAAGGGGATATAATGTCTCGCAGATAAAGGGCTATTCGTTAAGGCAGTGGTAAATATATTCCACATTCCATTTCTGAAATTCTGCTTCCATAGCCCCTTTAATGTAGCCTGATTATAATAAAATGACTTTATTTCGGGATTAAGAAAGATCTTTCCACCTGAACGTCTTATTCTATAGTTAAACTCAATATCCTGATTCCTTACCAGCCTTTCGTCAAAAAAACCCACTCGCTGGAAAACATCTCTCCTGAAAGCACCAAAGGTAACGGTATCAACATATTCTGCCTTGCGGGAGGTCCTGAACTTAGAATTTCCTACACCGAAAGGATGTGAGGTAGCAAGGGCAATGGCCTTTGCCGTTGTGGTATCATTCCCAGGGAGTGTAACAATTGGACCACCCACATTATCAGCATCCACCTTCTTTAAGGTTTCAACACATTTTTCAATATAATCTTCAGCATACACTGTATGGGCATCCATCCGGATAATCACATCTCCTTTGGCAGCCTTTACTCCTCTGTTCAGGGCTGTAGGAACAATCCTATCAGGATTATCTATAAGTTTTATAAAGGGATGTGTTTTTGTGTATTTTTCTATGATCTCCCTTGTCCTGTCTTCGGAGCGTCCGTCAACAAGAAATACCTCCAGCTTCTCTTTGGGATATGTCTGCTTTAGAATGGACTGGATACACTTCTCTATATATCGTTCCTCGTTGCGTACTGGTAATATTATAGATACGAATGTACTGTTGTCTTTTATGTCGGTCTGTTGTGAAAACATATATTTACTGACACATCTGTCTAAAACACTAATAAGGCAGGGCACCTCATAAAAATAAGCTAACCACAGGATTAATCAATAAAGTAACCTCTTTTTTATTGTTATACACTAAAACAAGTAAAGAAACAAACCCTATAGGCCCAGAGGTGGTGAAGAATGCCATGTAGCAATACCTCAGGTGTCTTACATCAAGACCCTTATCTATCCACTTAAGTCTTAAAAGGCTCTGTCTTTTATTAATTAAATCCCATTGCATCAATGCCATGATGAACCACCTCTCTACTCCGAAAAATCTGCGATTTTTCGGAGGGCCTTTATTACTGCTTACTGCTCACTGTGAATAAGGTGTGGTGCTTATTTTTCTTCGGCACCCTGCCTTTTATCTCTCTTATAGAATCTTTCTGGACAGTAATGAATCACCGGCTTCTCCTGATATTTGAAACTATAAGCGGTATTTTCCCCTGAGAGCCCCTTCTTAATGGCTCGCTGGCAATTTCTTCCTGAATAGATACCCCTTCTCCGGCCATATCCTGAAGATGCTTTTTTACTTCCGAGAGTTCCTTACGGAAATCCATTGATTTATCAGGTACCACCCTGATTACAATCTCCTCTTCACTGTTCTGTATGAACTGACATGCCTTGAAACTGACCTTGTTCTTCAGCACCTGATTGATTGCCCTGGGAGAAAGAATTGTCCCATCCTTTGTCACAAGATAATCAGAATCACGCGTTATAGTAGGATTCACAAGCGGGAAGGGCCTGTTGCATGTACACGTCTTGTTTTCAAACCTGCCTTTATCACCTATCATATACCGTATGAACGGCATTGTATGATTGGTAAAACCCGTCCATATCAAGTATCCTTCCTCACCAGGAGGAAGAGGATTCTCCTTCTCATCAACTATTTCCACGAAACCGTAATCAAGCATTGCATGGTAACCACCCTTCTCACATTCAAATATGAACCCTGCCATCTCTGTCATCCCGTAGCTGTCGTAGACCTTGGTACCAAAGGCATCCTCAATAAGCCTCCGCATAAATGGGTAAAGAGGTTCTCCTGTGCTGAACACTGCCTTGAAACTCAATTTGCCTTTCAAGGCTTTGATATATTGAGCTACCAGATACAGAACGGTTGCAAACCCCTCAACCACAAGGCCCTGATGTTTTTCCAGGAAATCTACATAATGTTTAGCATTCTGTTCTGAGAGATGAAAGATACTCATCATATACTGGTGTTCAAAATTGTTGGTCATCCAGAAAGGTGGTTTTTTCTGCTGTATTGAACATACCCTTGGACCATAAAAGGTGATCCTCCACTCCGTTGGGCTTACTCCTGCCCAGACCTTCTGTTTCAGGCTATAAGCCCAGTGTCTTATATAAGAAAGCCTGTCATAGAATACCGGCAGGCCACTTCCCGAGGTTCCGCTTGTAAAGACCTTGATTAATCCCCTACTGTCAGGCTTTACCATCTTCTGGTAGTTCTCTTTTACATCCCTTCTTTTTATTACCGGGAACTCTCTGACAGTTTCTGTACCATCAGCTATCTCTTTGTAAAAGGGGATCTCTCTGGAGACCCTGTAAAGCTCCTCCATCTGCTCCTCTATGTGTTCCAGCAACTGATCATGGCTCCAGCTATCCCTGGAGAGCAGATCATCAACTAACTTCAGGGTCTCATTGCTGTATCTGAGACGTGATAGTGGATACGCCCTGAGGTTAAGGGCCAGGGTCTTCAGGCTGTCAGGGAGGGCGTAATATACCTTCTGTAACCCACCCCTGTTTCTCAGGATATTTTCAATATAAGTAAGCATCTTTTATTGAACCCTCCCGGTATCACCCTGAACCATGTGCTGAACTTGATTCAGCATTGACTCAGAATTTAAAGAGAGACCCTGAAATGAATTCAGGGTGACAAGCGGAGTGTCATTCTGAACTCGGTTCAGAATCTAAAGACGAGATGCCGAACTAAATTCGGCATGACAGGGTATCTGTCATTCTGACGGAGGTCAGAATCTCATTAATCAAAAGACGAGATGCTGAAATAAATTCAGCATGACACTCCCACTGCTCACTGCTTACTGTTTACTGCTTACGGCTCACCGCTCACTGCTTACTGCTCACTGTTTTTCACCCATTCACCCATTCGCCGTATTAAAGATGAATATCCTGATATGATATTAACGAAACATCACCATTCTGTATATATCTTTTAAACTCATTATCCCTCAACACCTGAAGCTCTACAGCCCTTTCCTTCCTGTAGCCACCAAGTGCATCTGAGTCTTCAGGATATCCAGGATGAACCCCGAGTTCAAGTACACCCCTTGAAAAATTTTGAAATATCTCCCTGACTTTGCTGATTGCCCTTTGGTGGGTCAGGTTTTTCTCAATCAGTGAGTCATATCTGTCGGTCACTGAAAAGCCCGCTGATTTCCAGAGCATCTTCTGATAATGTAAATATAAAAGTACAAGTACCTTCCTCGGGCGCAGGAGGTATTCAAATTTTATCTTCAAGGGTGTATATGTTCTGACCCCACTGATACCATATCTCTTTGCAACCCTCCTTATTATTCCTGAAAATAATGGGTATTTAATCAGAGATTCATGTGAATCAATATGGTCTGGCTTTATGCCGATTTTTAACAGGTTCTCTATCTGGGCCGCCAATTCATTTTCAATCTCTTCTGAAGAGAGTTTTTTTGCCTTCATTCTTTTTAACAATTCAGATAGTTTAAAAAAATGGCCATTTGAATCAACAAGCGTGGAGACCATATCCCGCTGGTTTACAGGCCTTCCCGTGGTAAGATTAAAATGGATTCCAATACCAATTCTACCTTTCAAGTCCTGAATCTCTTCGTAATAAGGCATATTTGTCATCACTGTAGTGCTGCTAAGGAGACCTTCATCTACAAGATCAAAGATCGCCCTGTTCACCTTTTCAGTGATACCAAAATCGTCTGCATTAATGATAAGCTTTTTCAACTCCTCACCCTCTACAATGTTTTAATATAATTCCCTGCTCATCAGTGTCCGGTAAAAATTACTGTATAACTATTTTTATTTAATTACGTCAGAAAGCCAGTTTTTATTGTCACCCCATGGTCTCTTACTCTTAAAGACGAGATGCCGAACTAAACTCGGCATGACAGGGTATCTGTCATTCTGACGGAGGTCAGAATCTCATTAATCAAAAGACGAGATGCTGA
>DROX01000115.1 GCA_011321725.1 Nitrospirota bacterium
AAGGCCTGTTACACGATCTGTCCTGTTAATGCAGTAAAGATCGGAAAAGAGGTGCTGCCCTGGGTTATTCCAGAACAATGCGAGGGTTGCTCAGACTGTGTTGATGCCTGCATAGTACATGGGCTCAAGATGTATAAAACCAGCAAGGAAGGGATCTATCTGCCATGGCTGAAGGATCCGGACCTGTGTGTCAGTTGTGGCAAGTGTGCTGCTGTCTGTGCAACGGGCGGTATAATACTCACAACCCATATAGAGGAAGCAAGGCAGAGGTTCCTGAGCAAGAGACCCATGGGACTGAAGGTGGATGATGAAGAATCGGAAGATACTTGTGAAGAGAGTGCCGCAGAGAGAACTGTCACTGATGGGGCAGATGATGATGAGGGTACAGGTGCAGGATATTACTATATCTGAGCCATTATCAATCCTATCAGGGTTTGCGATTTGAAAAACTTGAATAATTAAATTTCAAAAAAATAACTCAAGGAGGTTCAACAATGGCAAGATTAGTCGTTCTGGTTTTATCCGGTCCTGAGGACAGAAGAAAGGTCATAACAGGCCTGAAGTTTGCAAAGATGGCAAAAGAAAGTGGTGAATTAGAGGATGTGAGATTGGTTATCTCGGCACAGGCTGTGGGTATCTTCAAGGATGAGACCTTTAAAGACCTGATTGCAGAGGTAAATGCCTCTGTTTCAGTGAAGGCATGCAGGATGAATGCAGAAGGTGCAGGTGTTGTTAAAGAGGTTGAAGCCTCTGGAGTGCCTCTTTCTGCTGTTGGTAAAGAGCTCATTGAACTTATCAGGGAAGGATATGAGGTAATCAGTTTCTAATCTGCTATACGGAAAACTACTGTTTGGCAAACATTGAAAATAATAGTAATGGCAAGGGGTACTGATTTTTCGTCTCATTCTCGGCAGACCTCCCTGTCTGCCTCCGAGGTAATTTTGCCTGGCTGCCCTCATGGCAGCCACTATGGCAAAATTAAATCCGCTCAAAATCAATACCCCTTGCCCTAATATATTGTATCTGGTGAATTTTTATTGGACAATACTTAATGTAAGGATTAAATTGCTGTAAAAACTATTAGACTGAATGTGATAAAATTACGGTACCATAGCACTGGTTGAAAGGATTATACTTTTTCCGTTTATCTTAGAGGAACAGGAAAGGAGGTTCAATGGAATCTGCACAGAAAGATAGCCTGGAACAGGTGGAAGCTACAGTGACCATTATGGTGGACAATACAGTAATGGAATTGATCCCTAACAGTGAAACGGTAGAACGTATCTCCATGCCCAACAGGAATTTCATAGCCGAACACGGGTTTTCTGCACTGATAGAGACAGGGGACAGGAAGATCCTGGTAGATACCGGTGCTACAGGGATTGCCCTTGAACACAATCTTAGGCTTTTAGGCCTGGATTTTGATGACATTGATATCACCTTTCTCTCTCACGGACACAGTGACCATACAGGCGGGATTCACAGGATCAAGGGCAGAATCATAGCCCATCCTGATGCATTTTATAAAAGATTCATAGAAACAAAAGATGGTGGCATGGTTGATCTGTCCGCTCCCGAGACAGACTCCAGAAGTCAGGTGATAGAGTTGCACAGGGAACCTGTAAAACTTGCAAGGGGTGTTATTACCACGGGAGAGATACCAAGGATTCATGAATGGGAGGAGCTGAAGGTTTTCAGAATAAGCAGGAATGGCAAACTGTCAAAGGACAGGGTGTTTGATGATCAGGGCGTGATTATAAACACAAGGAAAGGGCTTGTTGTTATTGCAGGTTGCAGTCATTCAGGGATTGTCAATACAATTGAGCATGCAATTAAAATAACCGGGATCAATGATGTCTATTGTGTAATAGGAGGTTTTCACCTCATAGGCCCGGGAGAGGCCAAGATTGACAGAACAATAGAGGAATTCAGACGTTTGAATATAAAGAAGGTCATACCACTTCACTGTACAGGGTTTGAGGCGATCAAGAGGATGTCCATGTCTTTATCTAAGGAGTTTGAATATGGTACAGCAGGATGCATGATAAAATTTTAGGAGGCAGATGGGCTATAGGCTTAAGGCTGAAGAGCAAGAACCATTCTGGAGGTTATTATGGATATAGAAGGCATTGATATAGAAAAAGAGATAGGCAAGGTAGGGGCGCACATCTGTGAGCATGACAAGAAGAAGGGGTTGTTGATACCCATACTACACAGGATACAGGAGGACTATGGATATCTGCCCGGGGAGGTACTGGAGAGGCTATCAAAGAAGCTGGAGCTACCCCTTGCAGAGATCTACTCGGTGGC
>DROX01000116.1 GCA_011321725.1 Nitrospirota bacterium
CTCAGAGCGGTTGTGGATTCAAGTGGTCTAATTATCAAACGCATAGACTATGATTCATTTGGAGATGTAATTCTTGATACTGATCCATCATTCAAAATACCGATAGGTTTTGCAAGAGGTTTATATGACCCTGATACAGGACTGGTAAGATTCGGAGTAAGAGATTATGACCCTGCTATAGGCAGATGGACGGCCAAGGACCCGATTGATTTTGCGGGTGGGGTGCAAATTATGTATATGTAGGGTTGCAGGCCGATAATCGGGTCATACAAATACAGGTTTAATAGTGAAGTTCTCTGAATAATAAACTAAAGGATATTCTCTATCTTCATGCTTATGTCCATGGCCCTTGCGGAGTGGGTAATGGCTCCAACGGAGATGTATTCCACACCGGTCAATGCAAAGTGTCTGACATTTTCAAGGCTTACCCCACCGGAGGCCTCAAGTACGACATCAGGGTTTATCCGTCTTTTCAGCCGAACCGCCTCTTCTATCTCTTCGGGTTTCATGTTGTCCAGCAAAACAGCATCAGCCCCTTCCTCTAAAGCCTCCTTTAATTCGTCCAGATTCTTGACTTCAACCTCAATCTTCATGAGATGGGGCCTTTTCTTCCTCAGCATCGCTAATGCCTTTCTGATGCCTCCTGCTGCCTCAATATGATTGTCCTTGACCAGTATGCCATCAAAAAGACCAGACCTGTGGTTCTTGCCACCACCTACAGTAACAGCATATTTTTCCAGGGGCCTCAGGGTGGGGGTGGTTTTTCTTGTATCAAGAATGGTTGCACCCGTGTCCTTCACCTTCTCTACAAAGCTATGGGTGAGTGTTGCGATGCCGGAGAGCCTCTGAAGGATGTTCAGGGCAACCCTTTCACCCATCAGCAGATACCTGGTATTGCCTTTGAGCTGAGCTATTACAGAACCGCTGCTGACATGGTCTCCGTCGTTGAAGAAGCTATGTATTGTAATCTCCTCTGAAAGGTATTTGAAGACCTCTGTAAAGATGGGCAGTCCTGCCAGGATGAGATTCTCCTTTGCCATCACCTTCGCAGCGGACATATGCCCTGGCGGAATGGTCAGCTCCGTGGTGATGTCACCTGTAGCAATGTCTTCCTTTAGAGCATTACTGATGAATTCCGAGAGGTATTCCTTTGAAAACATGATTATTTTTTGTTTCTCAGGAGGGAGAAAAAGCCCAGGACACCGCCAATCACAGCGCCAAGGGAGATTGCTGACTTCCAGTCCAGGATTGTTTTTACATCTCCCTCCACCCTGTTGGCAAGTAAAAGAAGGGTCTTTGTGTTGTTTGAGGTAACCTTATTGCCAACCATGATACCTGTTGCACTGTCCCTTACATCAGCATGAGAACGTGAAAGTATCACCGGACTGAGGGAATAACCGAGCCCCACATTGTTGCTTATAGTTATGCAGCTAATGCTCTGGTCAAGGTTGAGGTCCTTGCCCTGGATCATCATGGATGCTGTCTGTGAGGCCTCCAGCCTCTCTGCATCTATACTGATAGCGCCTACCTGTTCCATCTCAATATGGCCACCTTCTACAGAACGCACAGTGCACTGACGCATCTTTACGATCTCTGCATCAACTATGTTTAGCTCTTTTTCGGATATCTCCTTCTGTTGCAGTTCATCCATGTCTAATCTCCTGTTGTTAGTTCTTCCAGTCTGTTTATGCTTTCAAGGATGCGTTCCTTTTTCATCATGAATTCATTATACCTCTTTTTTTCTTTTTCTACAACCTCAGGGGGTGCCTTCTGTATGAAGTCCTCGTTTATCAGCTTCCTGTCAAGAACTGATATATTCTCTTCCACCTTTTTGAGATCCTTCCTGAGACGCCTTATCTCTGAATCCACATCTATAAGACCTGCGAGGGGGATGTAAACCTCAAGGTGTTCCTTTACAGCTATGGCAGATCCTCTGCTCTTCTTTATGTCCATATCAATTTTTATATCCCCCGCCCTTGCAAGTTTTCTTATATAGAGTTCATTATCCTTCAGTGTCCTGTACGTCTCCTTGTCAAATGGTCTGACCTGTATCTCCAGTTCAGCGGAAGGGGAAATATTCAGCTCGCCACGGATGCTCCTGACAGCTGTAATCGCCTCCTTGATGATGCCCATCTCCTTCTCCGCTGCATCATCTGTCTCCGAATAGTATGGATAGGGTGATATCATGATGCTTTTGCCCTCATGGGGGATGTTCTGCCAGAGTTCTTCCGTAACAAAGGGCATGAAGGGATGAAGGAGTCTCAGGATATGTTCCAGGAGATAGAGGAGGCAGTTCTGGGTTGCAGAACGCAGCTTCTTTCCTCTTTCATCAGCGGGCTCTGTGTAGAGTATCGGCTTGGCCAGCTCTATGTACCAGTCACAGAATTCATGCCATATGAACTGGTATATTATGTTTGCAGCGTCATTGAAACGGTACTCCTTCAGGGCCCTGTCCATCTCAAGGGTGGTCCTGTTCAGCGTGCTTATTATCCAGCGGCCCGTTACGTCCAGTTCATCCAGCCAGGCATTAATATCCGCAGATGGTGTGATATCTTCGGTGTTCATCATAATGAATCTTGCTGCGTTCCAGATCTTGTTTATGAAATTCCTGTATCCTTCAACCCTGTCTTCTGAGAACCTGATATCACGTCCCTGTGCAGCAAAGGCCGTCAGTGTAAACCTGAAGGCATCGGCGCCATAACGTTCAATCATGACAAGAGGGTCTATCACATTGCCCTTGGATTTGCTCATCTTCTGGCCTTTTGAGTCCCGTACAAGGGCGTGGATATATACATCCCTGAAGGGTACATCATTCATGAACTTGAGCCCCATCATGATCATCCTTGCAACCCAGAAAAAGAGTATATCAAACCCTGTTACCAGGACGTCGGTAGGGTAAAACCTCTTAAGGTCCTCCGTCTGTTCCGGCCATCCGAGGGTTGAGAATGGCCACAGGGCTGAGGAGAACCATGTATCAAGCACATCAGGGTCCCTGATCAACTCCTGGCTGCCGCACCTGGGACATTCGGTGGGATCCTCCTTGCTGCAGATGGGCTGGACATTGGTGTCTATGTTAACGGTGTTGGCATACTCCATGATCTGCTCTGTTGTTATGCCCCTGAGTCTCAGCTCCGTGTAGGTGCCACCCTTGATCTTCTCTCCACCTGCATCAATGGGACGGTAGAAGTTTATATAAATGAGATCACCCTGGGGTTGGCCCTCTTCTGTCTTGCAATAAGGGCAGTACCAGACCGGGATCTGATGTCCCCACCATATCTGTCTTGAGATGCACCAGTCCTTGATATTCTCCATCCATGCATTGTAACTGTTTATCCATCCCTCGGGTATGATCCTTATCTTACCCGTATTTACAGCCTTCATGGCCTCCTCTGCAAGCCCCTTTACGCTTACATACCACTGTACTGTAGAGAAGGGTTCAATTATTGTCTTGCACCTATAGCAATGCCCGACAGAATGCACATGTTTTTGTTCCTTCTCAATAAGCCCCATTTCCCTGAGGTCTTCAAGGACAAGTTCCCTGCATTCATACCTGTTCAGACCAGCATAACGCTTGCCTGCCTCCTCTGTCATCCGGCCGCTGTCGTCAATGACCTTTACGAATGGCAGGGGAGGTGTCTGACGCCTGGCCATCTCTTCGTCGTTGAAGTCATGGGCAGGCGTGACCTTCACAGCTCCTGTACCAAAGGATGGGTCAACCATGGGGTCTGCTATAATGGGAATCTCCCTTTTTGTCAGGGGTAGCTTCACCTTTTTGCCGATAAGATGGCTGTATCTTTCATCCTCCGGATGGACAGCCACAGCAGTGTCTCCAAGCATTGTTTCAGGTCTTGTTGTGGCCACCACTATGTATCCGCTGCCATCGGCAAGTGGGTAGCGGATGTATATGAGCTTTCCTTCCAGTTCTTCATGTTCAACCTCAAGGTCTGACAGTGCAGTATGACACCTTGGACACCAGTTGATTAACCTCAGGTCCCGATATATCAGACCCTCATCAAAAAGACGGACAAAGACCTCCCTTACCGCCCTGGATAGGCCCTCGTCAAGGGTAAACCTCTGACGAGACCAGTCACAGGATGCCCCGAGCCTTTTCAGCTGGTGGATGATCCTGCCACCATATTCCTCCTTCCATTGCCAGATACGTTTTATGAAGTTATCCCTGCCAAGGCTGTACCTGTCTTTGCCCTCCTTTGCAAGCTCGCGTTCAACAACATTCTGTGTGGCAATACCTGCATGGTCGGTTCCAGGCAGCCAGAGTGCGCTGTAGCCCTGCATACGCTTCCACCTTGTAAGGATATCCTGGAGGGTTACATTGAGGGCATGTCCCATATGCAGTGAGCCTGTTACATTTGGTGGAGGTATGACAATACAGAAGGGCGTACCATCCCTGTTTATTTCCGGACGAAAGAACCCTTCAGCGGTCCAGAAATCATACCACTTCATCTCCTCTTCAGATGAATAACTCCTGCCAATCTTACCCATGTCTTTTGAATTCTGTAGCCTTTATGTATTTCAGAGCATAATATTTTAACAAAAATTCACAAAAGAAGACAGACAAAATGATCCGGACACGAATATATTGTTTGAATACTCCCTTTTGTAGAGAGAGTACAGACAGGGGCTGTATTGACCTGGCTAAAATGTTGCCTTTATCTTTTCAATCTCTTTGGTGATGATCGTCTCGGCTAAATCAGGCACGGTTTCCCATATGATCTTCTCCACCTGCTGTTTTAAGGAATCACCGAGTTCTGTTACGGTTGCCTTAATGGATTCTTCTATAACCTGTGGTATCTTTTCCGCAGCTAATCTTTCAATGGCTGTCTTGAGAGACTCTTCAGCAGCCCTTTCTATGGTTGTGTTTATATTGAGAGATGCTATTGTTTCCGTTATCACGTTGTCAATCCTCTGCTGCACCATCTCCTCCAGGCCCTGTGACGTTAGCTGGCCAAAGATACCAGAGAGGCTTTCGTCAATCTTGTTTTCAATAATTCTGGAGACCTCCTCCGGGGATGGGGGTTCAATCTTCATCTCTACAGTGGGTTCTGGTGCAGATACAGAAACCTCCTCTGAGACAGGGGGCTCCACGGGTTCTTCTGCTGTGTGTTCCTCTGTGGTGGTTTCCTCTGTTTCCATTGTTGCCGGGGGTTCTTCTGCAGGTGGTGCTTCTTCCTCAAAAGCAGGGGGCTCTTCAGCAGGGGATCCCTGTTCCTCCTCGGGCTGGGAGGGTTCCTCATCAGAAAACCATGCCTCTTCAGAGCCTGACGGTTCTGTTTCCAGTGCCTCTTCAAGCTCCTCAAGCTCTTCAATCTCCTCCAGAGGAGCAGCAACCTCTATTGCCTCTGTCTCAAGAGCTGCCTCCTCAATACCCTCTGTGA
>DROX01000117.1 GCA_011321725.1 Nitrospirota bacterium
AGATGGCTTTTGAAGAGATAGGTAATGCCCTTGTTATAGGCTCCGGAGCAATAGGACTCATGCATACCCTTTTCCTGAAAGCCCAGGGTATAGCAGTGACGGTCATGGACATAAATAGTGGAAGGCTTGATTCCGCAAGAAACATGGGAGCTGATTTTACAGTCATACCGGATGATATAGGCAATCTCATGGAGAATCTCACTGACGGTATGGGCTTTGATCTTGTCGTGGAGTGTACCGGTCAGGTGAAGGTCTGGGAGGATACAGTCTCATATGTGAGAAGAGGTGCTACAGTGATACTCTTCGGTGGATGCCCAACAGGTAGCAGGGTAACCTACGATACCACAATGCTCCATTACAATGAACTCACCCTGAAGGGCTCATTCCACTACACACCTGAGGATGTAAGATACGCAAGGGAGTTCATAATAAAGAGGAAGATGGACCTATCTGCCCTGATAACAGACTCCTTTCCATTAAAGGATATCAGAAGTGTCTTCAGCCTCCTTAGCCAGGGCAAGGGGATAAAGTTTGCCATAAAGCCAGATTAGACCCATGAAGGTAGCACGTCTTTACGGATTCAATGATATAAGGATTGAGGAGATTGCCGTGCCAGAGATCGGTCCAGGCGAGGCACTTGTGCGCGTCATGGCCTCGGGTATCTGTTCAGGTGATGTCATGCCCTGGTACATAGCAAAAAAGGCCCCCCTTGTGCTTGGACACGAACCTGCAGGGGAGATTGTAAAGACCGGAAAGGATGTCAAGGGCTTCACAGTGGGTGAGAGGGTGTTCGTACACCATCATGCTCCATGCATGGATTGCGCCTTCTGCATGCGGGGAGATCATGTACAGTGCCCTAAATGGAAGGAGCTGGGTATTGAGCCCGGTGGCATCTCGGAATACATTAGAATCAAAGAGAATACCCTCAAGAGGGATACATTGAAACTACCTGAAGGGGTGAGTTATGAGGACGCAACCCTTATTGAGCCCGTTGCCTGTGTGGTAAAATCCTTCAGAAGAAGCAGGATAAAAAGGAGTGATACCGTTGCTATACTGGGGCTCGGTGTTATGGGGATGATACACATCCTTCTTGCCCGTCATTATGGTGGAAAAAGGGTTATAGGGATAGACAGGGTACCATTCAGATTAAAGAGGGCCCTGGAACTTGGAGCGGATATGGTGATTGATTTTGTCAAGAGTGATGTTGTGGCCGAGATAAGGGATAATACTGAAAAGGGTGGAGCTGATGTGGTGATAGTAGGGCCAAACGCGGTGCAGGCAATGACGGAGGGGCTGAGGATAGTTGCTCCTGGCGGGACAGTCGTCTTCTTCACCCCTGCAAAGCCAGGCGAGATCTTAAATATAGACCCTAACGAGCTTTATTTCAAGGACATAACCATTACGACCAGCTACTCCTGTGGTCCTGACGACACAAAAGAGGCACTTGGATTGATTGAAAGGGGGTTGATCAGGACAGAAGAACTGGTAACCCATAGATTCAGGATTGAGGATACCCAGAGGGCATACCGGGTTGTAGCTGATGCAGGGGATTCCCTCAAGACCCTGATTGTATTTCAACAGCGGGCATGATTTCAGTTATTGCTTCTGGTCTTAAAGAGGGTTTGTAAGAATCATTCCTTTTAGGTTATATTAAATACGGTCATATAATAGGAGGGTAACAGGTTAATAGGTATTTGTTACTTGCTACTTATCCCTTGATTGGAGGGGTGGCCGAGTGGTTGAAGGCGGCGGTCTTGAAAACCGCTGTGGGGGCAACTCCACCGTGGGTTCGAATCCCACCCCCTCCGCCATCTCATCTAAAAATGAGCCTCATTTTTTCCTGTGTCAAACCTTTTACCATATTTGTGTTAGCTGGCAGCCCCTTTTAACATGCCCCTTCCCTTTTGATAACCACAACCACTGTTTTCAGAAGGATAACGATGTCAAGCCAGAGATTCCAGTTCCTGACATACCAGATATCAAGGGATACCCTCTGTTCATAGGTTGTATTGTTTCTGCCACTGACCTGCCAGAGCCCCGTAATTCCAGGGGGAACAGAAAAACATAAACTCGCGGCCTCTCTGTAGTGCTGTTCAATCTCTTCTCTTGTAACCGGCCTTGGCCCGACAAGGCTCATCTCTCCCTTGAGCACATTGAATATCTGAGGGAGCTCATCAAGGGATGTCGTTCTGAGAAAACTGCCAATCCTGGTAATCCGGGGGTCTTTCTTGAGTTTATGATATCTTTCCCATTCCTTCCGTGCCTCTGGATCGGTCTCCAACAATTTCTTCAATCTCTCGTCAGCATCTATGTACATGGTCCTGAACTTGTAGCAATAGAAGGGTTTTAAATGCTTACCCATCCTTTCCTGTTTATATATAGCAGGCCCTCTGGAGGTCAGTTTTATCAGGAGAGATATGATCATTATTGGTATAATGGTTATGAAAAAAAGAAACAATGATACCAGACAATCAAAACTCCTCTTTAAGAGATAATTGGTCTTCCTCTCAAGGTTGTTCTTGATCTCTATCACCATTGTCTGTTCATCAAAGAAGTGCCTCAACTCTGTTCCCAGCACCGCAATACCTGTCAATTCAGGTATATAGAGGATACTGCTCGCCTTGTGTTGAATCTTGTTCACCATCTCAACCAGTCTCTCCTTCTTTATCTCCGGTTTTGCAATTACCACATCGTGTATACAGCACTTCTTTATAAATCTCTCTATCCTGCTCTCCCCCCTGTGGACCTTGTAGCCCTCAATGTATTCTTGAGCCCTGTCATCATCAATGAAACCTGCCACCTCATAGCCAAGGTTCTTCTCTCTCTGAAGTGCATGAAGCGCCATAGTCCCGGCCTGGCCTGCACCGATTATCAATACCTTCCTCCTCATCAGCCCCAGACTGTAGATAAATCTCTTGGAAAGTATCCTGAGTGTGGGTAGCAGGAGTACGGAAAGTACCGACATTCCAAGGATTACACCACGAGAGAATCTCGCCCCCTGTTTTCCAATAAAAAGGATTGTAAATATTGTCAGAAAGACGATAAATACGCTTTTCCATAGGAACTTTATCTCATCCCAGTAGGTAAGCCTCCTTGTATATGCACCCTGGAACAGAAAGACAAAAAACCATATAGGAAATATCCAGTAGTAGGTCATCATATCACCTGTAAAGGGTTTAAGAGGCAGTATCTCCGGGAGGACGGATTTTCTTAAAAAGATACTGAGATAAAGAATGGACATTACTATCAGGACGTCAAACAGGATCAGGAGAAACAAACCAAGGTGCATCTTGAACCTGGCAAATATACTCAAGGACCCCTCCATTCAAATGCTTTTAGACTAATTATACAACCAAGAAAGATTAAAATCAACATCAAAGATCTGCCAAGGGGGCAGAAAAAAAAGGAAGAAAGGCTGTGCCTTTCTTCCTTTTTGTTTTATGATTACTGTCTTTAAAGCAGAGCAATCAATGGAGCAATAACGAGAGACACGACGCTCATCAGCTTGATCAGTATATTCATTGAAGGGCCTGAGGTGTCCTTGAAGGGGTCACCCACTGTATCACCCACAACGGCAGCCTTGTGTGCCTCTGAGCCCTTGCCACCAAGGTTACCCTTCTCTATGTATTTCTTAGCATTATCCCATGCACCACCACCATTTGCCATCATAAGGGCAAGCATAACACCTGCCACTGTGGCACCTGCAAGCATACCACCAAGGGCAGCAGGGCCAAGGGCAAACCCTACAATGATCGGACTGATTACCGCGGTCAGCCCTGGCACTATCATCTCCTTGAGTGCAGATGCTGTTGATATATCAACACATCTCTTTGAATCAGGCTTAACCCCGGGCTTACCCTCAAGGAGTCCTGGTATCTCACGGAACTGGCGCCTGATCTCATTAACCATCTTGAAGGCTGCCCTACCAACAGCTGTCATTGTAAGTGCTGCCACAAAGAATGGCAGTATACCACCAAGTAGCAGTCCTATCACAACAGTGGGGTCAGTAATAATAATGGAGAGCTGTTCAAGTCCCTTCTGGACCCTTACAGCATTGATACTCTGTGTATATGCTGAAAACAGGGCCAACGCAGTAAGTGCGGCTGAACCTATGGCAAACCCCTTACCTATTGCAGCTGTGGTATTACCAAGGGCATCAAGGCTGTCAGTGATCTCCCTTGTATCCTCACCAAGTCCTGCCATCTCTGATATACCACCTGCATTGTCAGCAATAGGACCATAGGCATCCACACTCATGGTTATACCAATGGTACCGAGCATGCCCACTGCTGCAATACCAATACCGTACAGACCCGCTACCTTGTTAGCCACAAAAATGGCCACACAGATACCGAGCACAGGCAGGGCCACGCTTTCAAGACCAACTGCAAGTCCTGTGATTATATTCGTACCAGGTCCTGTCTGGGAGGCCTCAGCTATCTTCCTGATAGGACTTCCAGAGGTATAGTACTCTGTAAGGAGACCTATGATAATTCCACCTATACATCCTGCGACAACAGCCCAGAAGACATGGTTACTCACATTTAGTGCTGAAGTAGCAAAGTAGGACAGCACAAGAAAGATAGCTGCAGCTATAAAGGTTGAGTAACGGAGTGCTGCAGCAGGATCCATCCTCTCAAGTATCCTCATGGCAAGGATTCCCAGTACAGAGGAGATGATACCCATAACAGCCAGCAACACCGGAAGTGCCATCAGATGGAGTGGATCGCCAAGACCTGCTATCTTTGAGCCCACAGCAGCGGTAGCACCAATTGCAATGGATGCAATAATTGAATTAACATAGGACTCAAAGAGATCAGCACCCATACCTGCAACATCACCCACATTGTCACCTACGTTGTCAGCAATAACACCGGGGTTGCGGGGGTCATCCTCAGGAATACCAGCCTCCACCTTACCAACAAGGTCAGCACCCACATCAGCTGCCTTTGTATAGATACCACCACCAACACGCATGAACAGCGCTATTGAAGAGGCACCCATACCAAAGGCATTGATAATAAAGGCAGTCTGAGGGTCACGGCCATAGAGATAGTAAAAAATACCCACACCCAGGAGTCCGATTCCAGCCACTGCAAGACCCATCACTGCACCACCATTAAAGGCCACTGAAAGGGCCTTTGCATGGTCAGGCTTGTACTTGTTTGCTGCCTCGGCAGTCCTCACATTAGCCCTGGTAGCTGCCTGCATGCCAAGGAAACCTGCGGCAATTGAACAAATAGCTCCAGAAACGAATGCAATCGCAGAAGAAAGTCCCAGATAGAGGTACATGGCAATGAAGACTATGATGATAAAGATAGACAGGATTGAATACTGCCGCTTCAGATATGCCATTGCACCCTCATGGATCATGGCAGCAATATCACGCATCGTCTCATTGCCAGCAGGCTTTTTTGCGACTGCTCCAAAGATTATAAGGGAAAGGAGCAATCCCCCTGCACCAAAAAGTGCAGCAAAGTTAGTTAGACTTTCCATTCACCATACCTCCTTTTTGTTTTTTTATCTCTCTGGCAAAATGCCTTATCTTTCTATACATACTTGTCAGAGATATACTCCTTCAGGAAATGGATCTCTGCCTTGAGCTTTCTCACATGTGTCTTCACCACATCCCTGATGGAAATAATACCGATGAGCTCGCTCCTCTCCACAATGGGCATATGCCTGATTGCGTTCTGGATCATCACAGCCATTACATATTCAACCTCATCATCAGGTTCTGCAACAAGGAGGTTTTCACTGTTGACCATGATGTCTTTCACCTTCAGGTTGTTCATGACACCCTCTGTCTTGGCGAGGACCTTCACAATATCCCTCTCCGTAATCAATCCTACAAGCCTGCCCTCGTCCTCAACCATTAGTGCACCTATGTTGCGCTGCATCATCCTCTGTGCAGCATCCACAATTGGAACATTGGCCCCTATTGTTATCAGTTCCCTTCCCTTCTCGTTCAATATATCCTTTACCTTCATCTACTCTATATCCCTCCCGGTCATCTTGGCATAGGTTATGGCAAGTGCCCTGTATCCCATATGTGCAAGCTTTGAATAGGGGAAGTAGACAATAGTATAAAAGACAAAGGTAAGATGGATCAGGTACATTGGATAGGCAAGCCCTGCTATTCCCATAAGTCTTATCAACTCGGTAAGTATGCCTGTAATGGCCAGCAAGAGCACTATAACGATAAAGGTC
This sequence comes from Nitrospirota bacterium, assembly GCA_011321725.1. GTDB lineage: Bacteria > Nitrospirota > Thermodesulfovibrionia > Thermodesulfovibrionales > JdFR-85 > JAADHP01. The sequence continues at coordinate 6,211 of DROX01000117.1, forward strand.
ATATCAAAGGAGGATGTCTTACTGTTAACCCCCTTGTCCTTTGCCCTGTTGGATATGACCATCAGTATACCCACCAAAAGGGAGAGGGCACTGATATTGGCAAACCACTTCATCGGATCGGAAAGTGCAATGGGAGAATGGATCTTGAAAACATAGTAGTAGAAGGTTATCCAGAGGGTTGTTATGAAGAGACCTACAAAGCCGTAGAACACCAGAAAATGGGCATTCTTACGATCTGCATTGGTCTCACACTTGGTGAATTTCCTGTGAGGCAGGAACTCAAGTATTGTTTCAAGTAGTGCATCATCAAATCTCTTTATGTAATTCTTCCCGTTTGCAGCTGTTATACCATCCCAGAATCTCTTCAGGCTCACAATGTAGGCTATACCAGCAAGCCCAACAAGACTCATGAAGAGTATCTCAATATAGGGGATGGGGAAGAACTTGGAGTAGACAATCTCACCCTCGGGGATGCGGAGATGGCCTGTGAGACCAAGTAGCACAAGGAAGATCACAAGTGGTATGGCAAGGGCAACGATGGTCATCTTGGGGTTTGTGACAATCTGGCCCATGAACTTTGGGATGGCAAACTCCTGTATGGATTTTGCCCTCAGTGCGCCCAGCACATCACCCGGCCTTGCACCACGGGGACAGTACTTGGAGCAGTCATTGCAGTTATGGCAGTACCATATATCGGGGTCCACAATGAGCTGGTCTTTAAGCCCAAGCTGCCCCATTATCATCTCCTTCCTGGGGAATGGACGTTCATCTCCAGCCATGGGACAGACCACACCACAGGTGGCGCACTGGTAACACTTCTTGACCGTCTCGCCACCCACTGCCCTGAGCTCTTTTATGAACTGAATATCCGGACTCAGAACTCTCTCTTCTGACATATATACCTCCTGATTTGATTAATTATCCTTTTCAACAGCAAAAATCCTGCTTCAACACTGATTAAAACCCTTTATAGGGGTTTGCACCTATCTCTTTGACCTGTTCCGCAAAATCATTCAGTATCTGTGGTAGTTTGTCATACTCGTTGATGGGCAGCTGGACCATCTGGACCCTCTCAGCCTCAAGCATCAGCCTGCTCAGTGTCTCCTGCACCTTTCCAAGTCGTTCGTTTGCCATCTGTGAGCCCTTTATGAAGTGACACTGGTAATCATCCCCGAACTTGCAGCCTATCAGGATGATACCATCCACACCCTTTGAAAGGGCATCGGATATCCAGACCAGGTTCATACCGCCCAGACATCTGAGCCTTATTAGCCTGAAATTGGGTGGCAGCTGAAGTTTGTTGAGCCCTGCCATGTCAAAGGCAGGATAGGCATCATTTTCACAGATGAATCCCACGATAAAGGGGAAGAGCTGGTCCTCATCCGGCACCTGCAGCTCTCCAAGCATGGATGATATCATGTCAATATTATAGTCACTGAAGTTTATTATCCTCTGCGGGCAGGCACCCATACATGTTCCACATCTACGACACCTGTAGGGATGCTCCTGAGGTGTTGCCTTTTCATCCTCGTCAAGTACACCAAAGGGACACTCCACCGTGCACCTGCGGCACTGCGTGCATGATTCAAGCCTGAACACAGGGAATGTCTGATCCCAGCTCCGCGGATGAACAGCATAACCATCTGAGGCCCTCTCAATACACTGGATTGCCTTAAGGGCAGCACCAGCACCATCCATGGCTGCCTGGGCTGAGTCCATGGGATGCCTTGCGGCACCTGCTGCATATATACCTGTTCTCCTTGTCTCGTAAGGGAAACATATGAAATGGGAGTCGGGAAAACCATACCTGAGGTAGGGCATTTCAGGCCCCTGACGGTAGGTCAGATTGAGTGCTATCGGATAGGGGACAAGCTCCTCCACAAGACCATCCTCTGTCTGTTTTGATACAATGTCGCCAATGTATTCCTGATCCTGAGTCAGCAGCCTTGGTTCTCTGCCTTCGGGAACCATGTTGGTTACCATCCCAGTGGCAAGCACAACCATATCAGCCTTGATCACATCCTTTGTGTTAAGGAGCTTGTTGTCTATCTTTATGTTGATCGTTCCATCCTCGTTCTCCTCAAGGCCTGTGATCTCACCCTTGATCAGGAATATCCCGTCATCATCCTGCATGTTCTTGTAGAAGTTCTCATAGAGTCCAGGGGTCCTCATATCCTTGTAGATTATGAATGCCCCTGCATCAGGATCGGCTTCTCTTATATACTTCGCCTGCTTTAGTGAAGTAAGACAGCAGACGGATGAACAATAGGGAAGATGATTCTCATCCCTCTGACCTGCACACTGGATGAAGACAACGCTCTTTGGTGTCTTTCCATCAGAGGGCCTCTTGATGCCACCATTTGAGGCCATCTCCTCAATCTCCCAGTTTGTCACCACATTCTTGAACTTACCATAACCAAAGGGCTCCTCAAGCTTTGTGGCATCATAGGGTTTCCAGCCAATGGCAAAAACAACTGCACCTGCCCTGATGGTCTCTGGTGAGGAACACTCCGGAAGAGGAAACCTTGCAGGCCCACCCTTTTTCACCTCTTCGTTAATGTCTATCTCTTTTATGCTGACACCATCGTTAGAGCATATGGTTACATCAAACATCCCTGGTTCGCCCTCTATGCTTACCACCATGGAGTTTGTATAGACCTTGATATTGGGATGGTTCTCCACAGCCTTTATCTTCTCATCCACTGTGGGTGTCTCCATATCCGCATAGGGAGCCTTTGTGGGTAGCGTCTTCTTGAACTTCTTGACCCTCCCGCCAAGCTCTGGAGCCTTCTCAACAAGCACAGCCTGATAACCTGCGTTTGCAACCTCAAGGGCAGCGCTGAGACCTGCCACACCACCACCGATAACAAGTACGGTCTTCTCAAGCTCGCCTCTCTTCGGCTCCGGTGGCTCCGCCTTCTGGGCTCTCATGATCCCAAGCCTGAGGTAATCCTCTGCCATCCTCTGGGTGTTGTCATCCTGGGGAGGCTGGGTCCAGACAACATGCTCTCTGAGGTTGACACGTTCCGTTACATACTTGAGAGGATCAAAACTGAACACATCCGTATTGACCCTCATTGAACAGGCAGCTATCACTATTGTGTTTATGCCTTCCTTTTCTATATCATCCTTGATTACCTGGACTCCCTCCTGGCTGCAGAGAAAATCATGCACCCTGCATACAGCGGGTTTGTACTCATTGGCTGCAGTCTCAAGCTGCTCCACATTCAGTGCATCACCAATACCACAATCCTTACATATATAGACTCCGACCTTTTTTTCCATTTATCTACCTCCTACAAGTGTTTGTAAACATTTTATTGCCTTGGCAGTTGCATCCTGATTTGAGGTGTTGACATCAAGGGGTCTGGTAGCCACACCCGTTGCAAATATACCAGAAGGAAGCCCATCTGCCATTATAAACCCGTTTTCTTCTGTATTGACATTTCCGGGAAGACCCTGGGACCTTGCCTGGGGTTCCATGCCCGTAGCAAGAACCACCATCTCAAACTCCTCTGTAATCTTTTTCAGGTTTGCCACATCCTCGGCAGTTACCAGCACATTGCCTGTTTCGGGGTCCTCTTCAATCTTTGCAACCTTGCCTTTTACAAACCTTATGTTCTCGTCGGCCTGGACCTTTCTGTAGAAATCTTCATATTTCCCTGGAGTCCTGAGGTCTATATAAAAGATGGTCACCCTGGAGTCAGGATTCTTCTCTCTGATGTATGTGGCCTGTTTCATGGAGGCCATGCAGCATATGGCTGAACAGTAGTTCAGATGGTTCTCATCCCTTGAACCAGCACACTGTACAAAGGCTATGTTCTGAACCTCCTTGCCATCAGAGGGCCTGATAATCTTACCGCCCGTTGGCCCATTCTGGGCAGAGAGCCTTTCCATCATCATATTGGTAATCACGTTCTTGACCCTTCCGAAGGAGAGGTTGTCCATCCTGGTGGCATCATAGGGGTTCCATCCCGTGGCATATACAATGGCACCTGCCTTTATCTCTACTGTCTTGTCCTGCATATCAAGGTCAATCGCACCGTACTTGCAGGCCTCAACACATTTCCCACAGGACTTGCCCTTACAGTGGTTGCTGTCTACAACATACCTCATGGGAAATGCCAGATCATGGGGCAGATAGATGGCCTTTGTAGTGTCCATCCCGAAATTGAAATCATTGGGCCTCTCCACAGGGCAGGCCTCAACACATGCCCCGCAGGCGGTACATTTCTCATTTACATATCTTGCCTTCTGCCTTACCCTCACTGTAAAGTCACCTGCAGAGCCGGATATATCCTCCACCTCAGCCATGGTGTAGTAGCTGATTGAGGGGTTCTCTTTGATCCTTCTGAAGTTCAACTCCAGTCCACAATAGGGTGGACATAGCTTTGGAAAATATCTGTAAAGCTGGGCCACCCTTCCGCCCAGGTAGGGGTTACGCTCCACTATGACCGCCTTGGTACCTGCCTCAGCTGTCTCAAGCGCAGCTGTTATCCCGCTTATTCCTCCGCCGATAACGAGAACCGTTTTGTCAGGAGCTATAGCCATTTATATCCTCCTTTTTACATGTTATAAGTTTTTGTAATACCTTGCCTTATATGCTTTATTAGCCATCCTTCAATAATCACCGTAATGATTACTGAATGATGGCTAATCTTGATTTCAAGCTACCCTGTCGTCTCACATGGAATGTGTGTAGATACAGGAAGGGGGGATCAATCCCCCCCTTCCTGTAAACCTATTAATCAGGTATAATCTGTTTGTATGGGATCTTCTCAAACTCCCACTGGCCTGTCTCAGGATTGATCCTGGAGACTGTGAAGCACTTCCAGTTCTCGTCATCAATCTGTGGGAAGTCGCCTCTGAAGTAGTAGCCAGGATACCTGGTCTCCTCCCTGAAGAGGATATGCCTTGCATGAGCCTCACCAGCGGTAATCCTGTGGTAGTTCTCCCAGCAACGCATAAGCTCATGGTGGTCAGCAGCAGCCATTTTTGCTGAGTCTTCCTTGAGCATCTCAAGCTGCCTGAGACCTTCTTCAAGCATTGTCTTACTGGTCATATACCAGTAGCCGGCACCTGCTACATACTCGTCCATGATCTTCTGAAGCCTCTTCTGGAGCATGCTCGGCCTGATGTAGTGGGGGTTTACATTTGGATCTGTTGTGTAGTTCTTGTATTTCTCATAGACCTCAAAGGGCAGGAATATCTCTGCCACATACTCGTCAGCACTCTTTGCAAGAGTTGGTGTGTAGTCCTGATGATCAAGTACATACCTGACCATCTCCTTGCCGGCAATACGACCCTCTGCATGGGAACCGGAGGAGAACTTGTGGCCTGATGCACCACAGCCATCACCTGCTGTAAAGAGACCATCAACAGTTGTCATCCTGTTGTAGCCCCAGAAGTACTCATCAAGACCATGGGCCTTGCAGATATCCTCAGGTCCACTTGTCCAGAGACCTGCACAACCTGCATGGGAGCCAAGGAGATAGGGCTCTGAGGGCATAAGCTCGGAGTATTTCTCCTCAGGACGGATATTATTGGCTGCCCAGAGGCCTGCCTGTGCGATGGTCATGTCAAGGAAGTCCTCCCATGCCTCTGCCTCAAGGTGCTTCAGTTCTTTAGCGTCCATGTGCTTCTTTGCCTCTTCAAAGGCCAGGTCTGTCCTCATCCAGATCGGACCTTTACCTGCCTTCATGTCTTCCATCATGGCTGTGTTTCTCAGACATGTACCAAGAACCTCTGCATATTTGCCATACCTCTTTTTCAGTTCCTCATGCCAGGTGGCACAGTAATCCTCGCCAAGGGCGTTTGTTGCCTTGGCCTTGAAGAAGAGGAACCATGCACCAACAGGACCGTAGCCGTCTTTGAACCTTGCAGGAACGAACCTGTTCTCCATGAGAACCATCTTAGCACCAAGCTCTGCAGGCATTGTGTATGTGGAGCCAGCGTTCCAGACAGCAAACCAGGTCCTTCCCATACCCTCACCGGTGGACCTTGGCCTGAAGACATTCACGCAACCACCTGCAGCAACAAGCATACATTTTGCCTTGAACACATATGCCTTGTGCTCACGCACACTGAAGCCAACAGCACCTGCAACCCTGTTGGGATCATTGGCATCGGGGATAAGCTTCACGATGAAGACCCTTTCAAAGTGGTTCTGCTCCATACCTGTGGCCTGACGGTTGTACTCAAGGGCCTTCTTTGCAGCCTCTGCAACAATAACCTTGTAGGATTCACCATTTATCATGATCTGCCAGCGGCCTGACCTGACCGGCTTTCCGCCCTCTTTAAGAAGCTTACCAACCTTTTTACCCTCTGCACCATCAACCTTTTTGCCATCATCAAGGGTCTTCCAGATAGGCAGCCCCCATTCCTCAAAGAGATGCACTGAGTCATCCACATGACGGCCAAGGTCATAGACAAGGTCTTCCCTGATGATCCCCATCAGGTCAGCCCTGACGTAACGGACATAATCTGCAGGGTCATTCTCACCCATATAGGTGTTGATAGCACTGAGACCCATTGCAACAGAGCCGGAACGGTCTGTGGCTGCCTTGTCAACCATGACAATCTTGATACCCTTTGGTGTAGCCCACCTTGCAGCCTCAAATGCAGCACCGCAGCATGCCATGCCACCGCCAACCAAAAGGATATCCGTCTCAATCTCAACTATCTCAGGCTTTTCACAATATGACCATGTACAGGTTTCCTTTTCCATAACTTCCTCCTTGTAAAATTTAGTTTAAAATCGTCTCCCAAAAATTAATATTGTCGGATCTTTAAATCCTCTTATGGCTTTGGCATCTCCTTGCCTTCACCCTGATGTGTAAAGAAACCTGGCTCTTTGATCTTGCTGAAGTCCGGCTCAGGCTTACCTGCATATGGATCAATTGAACCCTCTGGTGTGGTCCTGATTGGGAATTTAAACCTCTTCAGCGAACCGTCCCTGAACTTGATTGTCCACATGATGGCGTCTGTACCCCTCAGAGGGATAACATTTGCGCCCATTGGGCAGAAGTCGGCATAGCCTCTGACCTCAATGGCCTGCTGGGGGCAGATCTTCACACAGTTGTAACACTCCCAGCACTGGTCGGGCTCCTGGTTCCATGCCTTCATTCTGTCCCTGTCCAGCTTCATCAGGTCATTAGGACAGATATACATACATGCTGTCCTTTCCTGACCCTTGCAGCCGTCACACTTCTCGGTGATCACATAGCTTGGCATACTTTTACCTCCTTGCTTTAAAGTTTTTTGTTAATAAAACTGCGGTTATTAAACAACCTGTCAAGGACCTCCTGTCTTCACACCTCCCTTCTTTATATTGTCAAAGCCTTATAAATTAACCACCTTCTGCATATCTGTGCATCTTGATCTCAACCTTTTCCGTGAGGCTCTCATAGTATTCACGCAGTATTGCAAGCACCTCTGGACGACTGAACTTGGGAGGAACCTCTTCACCCTCGGAGAGCATCTTTCTCAGTTTTGTGCCACTCAGGATCAGCCTGTCCTCCTTGCTGTGGGGACATGTCCTCATGGAGGCCATACCATCGCACTTATAACAGTAGAATGTCCAGTCTATCTTCAAGGGCTTTGTCACAAGTGCATCCTGGGGGATCTCGTCAAATATCTTCTGTGCATCAAAGGGCCCGTAATAGTCGCCCACACCAGCATGGTCACGACCTACGATCAGGTGACTGCAGCCGTAGTTCTGCCTGAAAACAGCATGCAGCAGCGCCTCCCTTGGCCCTGCATATCTCATATCCAGTGGATAGCCACCCACCATGATGGTATCCTTCACGTAGTAGTTTTCAATAAGCGCATCAATTGCCCTCTGGCGGACATCGGCAGGGATATCACCTGGTTTGAGCTTGCCAAGAAGCATGTGGATGAATACACCATCGCATATCTCAATGGCTATCTTTGTCAGATACTCATGTGAGCGGTGCATGGGGTTACGGGTCTGGAAGGCTGCCACTGTTGACCATCCCTTCTCCTCAAAGGCCTTCCTTGTCTCGGCAGGCCTCATGTAAACACCCTTGAACTCCTCCGGGAATTTTCCCTCGCTTAAGACCTTCACAGGCCCTGCAAGATTTACCTCACCCTGGGCCATCACCTTGGCCACACCTGGGTGCTCTGAGTCGGTTGTCTTGAAGACCTGCTTGCATTCATGTTCCTTGTCAATGGTGTATTTTTCTGTAACCTTCATGGTACCCATTATCTCGCCGCTTTCCTCATCAACAAGGGCAACCTCCTCACCCTCCTTGATACTGTCGGCCTGCCCCTTTGTGGTGGAAAGGGTGATTGGTATGGGCCAGAAGGTGCCATCGGACATCTTCATCTCATCACATACACCCTTCCAGTCCTCATACCCCATGAAGCCCTCAAGAGGGGTAAATCCACCAATTCCTAACATTATGAGGTCACCCGTTTCACGGGAGGTCATCCGCACCTGTGTAAGGGTCTTTGCCTTCTCAAGCTCGGCCTTCCTCTCGTCACCTTCAAGCAAAAGGGGTTTTAGCTTTTTTTCCTTGCCATGGGGGGGTACTAATGCCATTTTCTTCCTCCTTTTATAATTTTTAATTGATCCAGAAATCCTTTTACTTCAACGTACTTCAACACCCTAATCTCTACTTTAACTCATCTATGATCTTGCAAATATTTGCAAAGATCTCTTCAATATCACCCTCTCCGTTTACCCTCCTTAATATCCCCTTCTTCTCGTAATAATCAATAAGGGGAGCTGTCTGTGCCTCATACACCTCAAGACGCTTTTTTATTGTTTCCTCTTTGTCATCATCTCGCTGATAGAGTTCGCCTCCGCATTTGTCACAAACCCCCTCTTTCTTTGGTGGGCTGAAGTATATGTTATACATCTGGTTACACTGCTTGCAGGTCCTCCTGCCCGTCAGCCTTTTCATGAGGATATCAAAATCCACATCAACACTGAGGGCCAGCTGCAGGGGCATATTCATCTCCGCAAGAACCTGGTCAAGTGTCTCTGCCTGTGAGGTGTTCCTGGGGAATCCATCAAGGATGAAACCCTTCTTACAGTCATCCTGGGAGAGTCTCTCCTTGACGAGTCCGATAACCACTGAGTCCGGAACCAGCTCACCCTTGTCCATGTATGATTTTGCCTCCTTACCAAGGGGGGTTCCATCTGCAACAGCCTTTCTGAGGATATCACCTGTGGAGATCTGAGGAATGCCGTATTTTTCAATCAGCTTCTTTGCCTGGGTCCCCTTGCCAGCACCTGGTGCACCTAAAAGAACTATTCTCATGGAAGATACCTCCGTAGATTTATTTATGAGACGCTCTCCTCTGGAAACGCAATATACTACATAAAGATTTCAATGTATTGCAAGAAAAAAATTAAAATCTATATATAAGTTTTTTTTATATATCTGATTAGAGGGTAGGGACTCTGAAGATCAACCTGGAAGTTGTAATTTTTCTAATAATATCCGATAGTTAAAAGAAGAAAGACAATTGATTTGGCAACCTCTATCCATCCTGTAAGCCGGAGTTTCACCCTGTACAGGGTTATGGAATGGATTATATTTTCCAGAAGCGGAAGGAGGGGAATAACCGGTATTCTCAGCAGGGGGTAGAGCAAAAGCATGGACAATACATAAAGGACCATTATTATCCGTTCCTTCAATGTCTTTCTCAACTGCACCCTCACCTTGAAAACCCCGGATGCAAAATATGTAAAGGTCAATATATAGAGTCTGTGATCAATCTCTCCAGTAACTGCGAGGTTTGATACAAGCACAGAAAGGGTGAGGGTGGCAAAACCTGTAAGTTCTGCAAGTATGTGGTGCTCGCCGAGTTTATAAAATAATATAAGGTATAGAATCGGTATGATTGAAAAGGGCAGAAGCCTCAGCATATTATTGCCCAGAGAGACGAAAATGAGGAGTATCCCCGCAATTATATGAACCACAAAGACCGCAAGGGCCTTCTTCTGTCCCTGTCTCAGCCAGTGTGTTACATGTAGCTTGGAGTTTATGAGCAGGGCAACACCCACAAAGAGCGGTAATGTATTACTGTAAAATCCGCCTGAGTCCCTGACAAAAACACCTGTGAGAAAGGATACAATAAAGACAGACCAGGAACCATATTCCCTGAGTACAAGGTTTTTCATAACTCTCCCACCATATATGTTATAATTTTTATCCTGAAGTTATTAATCACCCTATTCTGATAATCCTGGGTCTGTCATACAAGGGTGACCACACCTTGTATCTATTTTTATACAGTATCAGGTGATCAGAGACCATGAGATATATCATATTCTTTATTGCACTGTTTTTAACACTGGCCTTGTCCTGGGCTCTTACAGCCTTCTTGCACAATAGCCCATCCTACCTCTTAATAATACCCGGGCTCCTTCTGGGTATCCTTGTGATCCTTGGTGGATGTGAGTTCTTTGCCAATGGTGTGGAATGCGCCGGGAAGAGGCTAAACCTCTCCCATGCCACAGTGGGCAGCCTCTTTGCCGCAGTGGGCACTGCACTGCCTGAAACAATGGTACCTATAATTGCATTGATCACAGGTGGTGCAAAACAGGGAGAGCATATCGCTGTTGGAGCTATTATTGGAGCCCCCTTCATGCTCAGTACGCTTGCCCTGTTTCTATTAGGAACCACTGTTTTTTCCCTTTATCTTTTCAGGAAAAGGGATGAGCCCTTACTGAAAGTGAACCTGAAGGCCCTGAGATTTGAGCTACTTTATTTCATTGCCGTCATGCTCCTGGTACTTTTTGCGAGCCTACAGGACAGCACCGTCTTCAGACATCTTACAGCAGTAGCGCTCCTCGCGATATATATCGTCTTTTTCTACTATTCCCTGAAACATGAATCTGTGGCTGGTGAAGAGTACACAGACTCCCTGCATCTGAGCATTTTCACGGGGTGTCCTGTAAAACTCAGATGGATAATCCTGCAGATCCTGGTGGGCCTGTCTTTTATTGTCTCAGGAGCTCACCTCTTTGTAGGATACCTGGCGGCATTCTCTGTAAAGACCGGCGTCTCGCCAATTGTGCTATCCCTCTTAATAACTCCCGTTGCTACCGAGCTTCCTGAGAAATTCAACTCCATCACCTGGACAATCAAGGGGAAAGACACCATCGGACTTGGCAATATCACCGGTGCCATGGTATTCCAGTCAACAATTCCCATGTCCATCGGGTTTATGTTTACTGAATGGCAGCTTAAGGCATTGGAAATATACAATATTGTCTCAACAATTCTTATGGCGGCCCTCATTCTTGGATATATACACCTGAGGAAAAGGCTCCCTGGCTGGCTCCTGCTTCTTGGGGGACTATTCTACCTCTTCTACATACTCAGGGTATTTTTATGAACTCCTCACCCTTGGATCAGCGATTGCGTAACAGAGATCTGCAAGGAGATTTCCAATAAGCGTGAGCACGGCACCTATGGTAAGTATGCCCATTATCACAGGGTAATCCCTTCTCATCACAGAGTCCCAGAGCAGCTGACCCATCCCTGGAATGCTGAAAATCTGTTCAAATATCACACTGCCACCTATAAGGCCGGGTACTGACAGACCAAGGATCGTGATTATGGGTAAAAGGGCATTCCTCAGGGCATGCTCATATATGACCTTCCGCTCCGGCAGACCCTTGGCACGGGCAGTGATGATATAGTCCTGCCTTATCACCTCAAGCATACTGCTCCTCATGTAGCGGGAGATTCCGGCGATACCACCAAAGGCGGACACGAATATGGGCAGAGCAAGGTGGCGTGCCTGGTCAATAAACCTTCCCCAGAAGGAAAGGGATTCATAGTTCATTGATTTTATCCCGGATATGGGAAGCCAGTGCAGATAAACACCAAAGAGCATCATCAGTAGTATTGCAAGCCAGAAGGCAGGCATGGCAAAACCCAGAAACACGACAATGGTGGTGACCTTGTCATAGAAGGAGTACTGCCGCGTTGCAGAGGAAATGCCCACGGGTATTGCTATGAGGAATATCAGAAGCATACTGAGAAGATTTATCTTGATTGTAATGGGCAGCCTTTCCTTGATCTTCTGCCATACCGGTCTTCGGTCAGTGGAGAAGGATTCTCCGAAATCAAGCCTTATGATACGTTTTACCCACTTAAGGTACTGTATGAGTATAGGCTTGTCAAGACCATAGTATTTCTCCAGTTTTTCCCTTGCCTCAGGTGTGATCTTCGGGTTCAGTTCCGTAAGTACATCTGTTGGCTTACCAGGTGCAAGATGGAGGATGAAAAAGGACAGCAGGGTAATACCAAAAAGGGTTATAATTATCTCTATGGACCTCTTCAAAAGGTATCGTATCATTTAACTTTCATGCATACATTATATCTGTCCAGGAATTCCTCTTGCCCCAGTTCCCTTGAACCCTCCACAATGAACCATATCTCTGTCTTCTTAACTCATCAACCCATTCACTCATCTACCCATAAACTTATTAACTCATCAACTGTTCACTCTATATCCTGGCGGAGAGGGTGGGATTCGAACCCACGGTGGAGTTTTACCCCCACAACCGCTTAGCAGGCGGCTGCCTTCAACCACTCGGCCACCTCTCCGTTCTTGAGACAAGGAGCAGCAAGTAACCCTGATTTTTTGCTCTTCATGATAAGACCAGAGGATTTCACCAGTATTATTTTACTGCAAACGAAACAATAACTATATATTGTACCCTAAAAAAGATGTTTCTGACAAATGAAAAGAATCTTTTAGGTTATCCTTCTAATCCTTTGAGTTGTCATTGTCAGGCCTGTGCCTGGAAACACCCCACACTGTCAGGCCTGACAAGACAGTCCATTGTCTTTTAAGCGGATTCCCCAGTCAAGCATGCCCTACGGCACGACCATTCTATTGCATTCCGGCCTCCCACTTCAGTTCTGACCCTTCTTTGACTTGTAATCCTCAATCGCCTTTCTCAGTGCATCAGCGCCAAGGTTTGAACAGTGCATCTTCTGTGGTGGCAGCCCACCAAGTGCCTCGGCCACCTTCTCCTTTGATATCTGAAGGGCCTCGTCAAGGGTCTTTCCCTTGACCATCTCAGTGATCATACTGCTAACAGCAATGGCTGCTCCGCAGCCAAAGGTCTGGAACTTGGCATCCACTATCCTGTCATCCTCCACTTTTATGAAGAGTTTCATAACATCACCGCATACGGGGTTACCCTCCACACCAACACCATCTGCGTCTGGCATCTCTCCCACATTCCTTGGGTTCATGAAGTGATCCATTACTTCTTTGGTATACATGTTCCACCTTCCTCCAATCCTTCCCATCCCTTTGCATAGGGTGAGAGTTCTCTTAACCTCTTTATTATCTGAGGAAACTCCTCAAGGGTATATTCAACCTGCTCTATTGTGTTCTCCACACCAAAGGAAAAGACTATTGAACCATGGGCCACATGTGATGGTATCCCCATGGATAGCAGCACCGGCGAGGCCTTCAGGGCCTTGGAGGTACATGCTGAACCACTTGCCACATAGATGCCTTTTGCCGCCAGCATCAGTAACATCCCTTCTCCCTCTATGAATTCCACACAGAAACTCGCATGCCCTGGAAGCCTGTTATCTGGATGACCTGTGTAATGGACATTTTCTATCTTCATCACACCCTCAACAAGCCTGTCCCTCAGCCTCCTTACATGCTCCATCTTCTGTGCCAGCTCGCTCTTTGTGATCTCTGCAGCCTTACCCATCCCCACGATTGCAGGCACATTCTCGGTGCCTGCCCTCCTGCCACCTTCCTGTATGCCCCCGAATATAAGGGGGATGATCCTCTGACCTTCCCTGATATAGAGGGCTCCCGCGCCTTTTGGTCCATAAAACTGATGGGCTGACATGCTCATAAGGTCAACACCAAGCTCCTTTACATCCACGGGTATGTTCCCCACCGTTGCCACACCATCTGAGTGGAAGGTTATGTTCCTCTCCTTTGCTATCTCTGCAATCTCCCTGATTGGTTCAATAGTACCCACCTCTGGGCTCGCATGGATCACAGATATGAGAATCGTCTCATCTGTTATGGCCTTCTTAATCGCGTCAGGGTCAATGTAACCATACCTGTCAGGGTTTACATAGGTAACGGTAAAACCAAGTTTCTCAAGAAACCTTGCTGGATTGAGAATGGAGTGGTGCTCCATCCTCGTAACAATCAGGTGTTTTCCCTCATATTGTCGGGCAAGGGCAATGCCCCTGAGGGCGAAATTATTTGCCTCGGCACCGCTTGATGTAAACACAATCTCAGAGGGTTTGCAATTGACAAGCTCCGCCACCTGTGCCCTGGCCTTCTCTATTGCCTCACGGGCATTGACACCCAGTGGATAGATGCTCAAGGGGTTACCGTACTCCTCCTTGAGGTAGGGCATCATTGCCATGAGCACCTCGTTCCTTAAAGGGTTTGTGGCTACATGATCAAAATAACACTCCATAATCCTCTCCTTTCACAGATCAAAGATCCTCCCTACTTCCCATCATCTGATGGAACGGGACAGTATTTACCTGATCCACGCTTTCTTATGTAGAACTTGAAATAATCCTCGCCTTCGTCAACCCCGATGAATTCATTCCCTGTCTTCTCGCACCACTCCGGGATATCCTCCAGTGCACCGTCATAATCTGTAAGGAGTTCAAGTATCTGACCATCCTCAAGGGTGGACATCATCTCCTCAAGCTTGAGCAGATGCATGGGACACATCATATAAACTATATCCGTCGTTACATCGGGTTTTACATTCTCAACAAACTTGAGCTTTGTCATTTCTAACTCCTGTCGCTTTGGCGATCATCGTAAAGTCCTTAAAGGACTTACCCGTTACAAGATCATCAAGAGTAACGGTGTTGAGAAACTCCTCGATCTGCTTTCCCAGTGCCTTCCACAACAGATGGGTTACACACCGCTCCACCCTGATGCAGCCCTCCTCCGGATTCAGACAGGAGGTCAGGGCAAGGGGCCCTTCCAGTTCTGTAAGGATATCAGCTATGCTTATATCCGAGGGGCTCCTTGTCAGTACATAACCACCACCAGGACCTTTTATGCTTTTTATTAACCCTGCCCTTCTGAGACGGTTCAGTATCTGCTCAAGATAGTGTATAGATACATCCTGCCTCCTGGATATTACCTTGATGTTCACAGGGCTGTCGGGATAGCCCTTTGCTATCTCGTACATTGCCCTCACACCGTACTGGCCCTTTGTAGATAACCTGAGCATAGTGAATTATAAAATACTTAACCATTTTTGTCAAGTATTTTTTCTATATGGATTCCCGGGACAGGTATAACTCTGGCCAGGAGCAAGGAATGAAAAAAGACAATAAACAACATGGATTGCCAGCAAATCATTGACATTCAGTGCATAATATTGATACTCTATAGAAAAGCTAAGCTGGCGCTATCTTTGTTGATTTCTCAATCAGCGGGGAGAGGCTTTATCAGTACAATCTTGCAAGGTTGGATCAAACACAATGGCAGACAAATCCAGGGTCTTTAAAGAGGTTCAGAAGCAACTGTCAAGGGGCAATATAGATGGGGCCATACAACTCTGGCTTGATTATGTCAAGGACCGTCCAGATGCAACTGTTTACAATACAATCGGCGATCTGTATTACAAAAAAAGGGATATAAAGAATGCCATTGATAACTTCAACAAGGCAGCGGCCATATTCAACAACGAAGGATTCTCCACAAAGGCACTTGCACTCCATAAAAAGATACTCAATATAGAACCGCACTATGCCCCGTCCCTCGTCTTCATTGGTGAACTGAACGAGCAGAAAGGCCTGAAGACAGAGGCGATCAGATACTACCTTGCTGCTGTTGATGCCTACGCAAAGTCAGGCCAGAAGGAGGAACTGAAGGAGCTATGTAACAGGATATTCAGCCTCTCCCCTGAAAACATCCCCCTGCGTGTCAAGATAGCAGAGTATCTTAAAAAGGAGGGATATACCGAGGAGGCGGCAGAAGAGTATATAAACATTGCCAGGCTCTCGGAACAAAAGGGAGATATTGACCGTGCCCAGGAGTTCTACGAACAGTCCCTTGAGATCTACCCGGCCAATGAAAATATCTACAGGGCACTCTTTGATTTCTACATCTCCACGGAACAGTACGAAAAGGCAGAGGAACTACTTGCAAAGGGCATGGAGATCTTCCCGGAAAGAACTGACCTAAAGATCCTCAAGGCAGAGATTGCCCTGAGGACCGGCAATAAAGAGGAGGCAGAGAAGGTCCTGGGTGAAATGGTCCAGACCCTTCAGCCAGGGACACCTGAGCACACCAAGGCGGTTTCAACACTTGCAGGCCTCTATCTTGACAGTGGCCAGATTGAGAAGGCCTGGCAGTATTACAGGGATATCACAGACACAATTAAATCTGAAGACAGAGAGGCTGCGGTCAGGATCCTCAGATCAGTAAGAGATGCCGCTCCTGAGGAGATAACCTCAAGACTTGTTGAACTCTTCAGCGAATCCGGTGACACAGAGGAACTGTTCAGGGAACTCGTCAACCTTGGTGATATCCACTACAAAAGCGGCGCCTATGAAGATGCGCTGGAAAACTATAAAAAGGCAGCTTCTCTCAAAGCGGATGACGAAACCCTGCAATCAAAAATCCTTGATGTTGAAGAGAGGCTGGGCATAGAGACACCTCCTGAGGAGGAGAAATCCCTTGACGAGAAACTCGTGGATGTAGATATATTCATCAGATATGGCCTTACGGAGGAGGCGATTGACCTGCTTGAAAGACTGAAGGTAGAAGACCCGGAGAATATTGAGGTTCACTCAAAACTAAAAGACCTCTATCTTGAAATAAATGACAAGGAAAGGGCCATATCAGAGTGTCTTGTCCTTGCAAGGCTTTATGAAAGGGCAGGCGAACTGGATTTGAAGGAACAGGCTTTAAACAAGGCCTTTGAGATTGACCCCAATGATCCACGCCTGCTGGAACTCACAGGACATCCTGAAGAGATGCCATCATCCACTGTAACCTCCGAGTTCCAGGGTATTGATATACCGGGGCTTGATGAGCCTACACCTGCGGATACAGGGATAGGCCTTGAAGAGATTGAAACACCCGGGAATGAGCCCCCTGTAGAGGAAAAAACCCCGGTGGATCTCTCAGAGGAGCTTGCAGAGGCAGACTTTTATACCCGACAGGGTCTCTTCAGTGAGGCCATCGGGATATACGAAAGGCTGCTGAATATATACCCTGACAACGAAGAGATAAAGGAGAGGCTTCTCAGGGCACGGGAGATGCAATCCAGATCAGGCGAGCCTGCCATTACAGAGGATGCGGGGTTTGCTGTAAGCCAGAAGACATCCTCCGAGCCACCTGATACGGTCTCAGAGGAAAGGACCATGTCGCCTGAAGAGCTTGAAGAGGTGATAATTGAGGAGCCAACAGAGGAGACCCCGGAACCAGAGCTTGACTCAGAGGTGCTTGAGATATTTGAGGAGTTCAAGAAGGGAATCTCCGAGGAGCTTGAGGAGGATGATTTTGAGACCCACTACAACCTTGGCATTGCCTACAAAGAGATGGGCCTGATAGATGACGCAATAAAGGAGTTCCAGATTGCAAGGAAGGTGGATGAAAAGAACATCCCCACATTGAGCATGCTCGGTGCATGTTATCTGGACAAGAAACTCTACTCCCTTGCCGTGGATGCTTTCAGGGCAGCACTTGAAAACATGGACAGTGAGGATGAGGCCTACTGGGGAACCAAATATGACCTGGCAGTGGCCTATGAGGCAAATGGTGACCTTAAAAACGCGCTGGATATCTACATTGAGATCTATGGGTGGGACTCAAAATTCAGGGATGTGGACAAAAAGGTAAACACACTGAAACAGGCCCTTACAGATGCGAACATTGCAGAGGAAGGCACACAGGACAGTGAAGACAAACCGAGGAAGAACAGGATATCCTATTTGTAAAACCAGCCTGTCTGAAGAACCGCTATGGACTATATAGAGTTTTATGGACTAAGAGAACACCCCTTCTCCAACGTTGTTGACAACAGATTTTACTACAACAGCCCGCAGCACTCAGAGGCCCTGACAAAGCTCCGTTATGCCATTGACAGCAAGAAGGGACTGGCTGTAGTGATTGGTGATATTGGCACCGGTAAGACAACCCTTGCAAGAAGACTATTGGCAGAACTTGATGAATCCAGTTATGAGGCAACACTGCTTGTGGTGATCCACTCATCGGTCAGCTCAGACTGGCTTCTGAAAAAGTTTGCAATCCAGCTTGGCGTGACACATATAAAATCCAGCAAGATAGACATTATCGGCCAGATCTATGAGAGGCTGCTTGAGATAAACGAGAGCGGAAGAAAGGCGGTAATACTCATTGACGAGGTTCAGATGCTCAGGTCAAGAGAACTGATGGAGGAGTTCAGGGGACTGCTGAACATGGAACTGCCTGACGGGAAGATGGCAAACTTTGTCTTCTTCGGACTGCCTGAACTTGAGGAGGTCCTCTCCCTTGATGAGCCCCTGAAGCAGAGGGTTGCCGTAAGGATAAGACTATCATCCCTTTCGGAGAAAGGGACAATTGACTACATAAAACACAGGCTCCATGTAGCAGGGGCCACCAATGGACCCTTTACAGAGGAGGCACTTCGCAGGATCCATCAATACTCAAAGGGGACACCAAGGCTCATAAACACAGTATGTGACAACGCACTCCTTGAGGGATACCTTCTCAAGAAGGAATCAATAGCCGAGGATATCATTGAGACCGTTGCAGTGGACCTTGGATTGAAAAAGGAATAAGTGCTCAGCCGTTGAAGACAACCTCAAGCAATTCTGTCAGGCTCTTCACCCCTATAACCTCCATCCCGGTCCTTCCCTCAACACGTTCTCTGTTACCCTCGGGCAGGACAACACGTTTCATACCCGTCTTTTCAGCCTCCTTCAGTCTGATCTCTGGCTGTGCCACTGTCCGGACCTCACCGGAGAGCCCGATCTCACCGAAAAAGAGGGTGCTGTAATCCACTGCCATCTCCCTGAAGGACGAAACAAGGGCTACCACAACAGGCAGATCCACAGCGGTCTCAACCAGCCTGAGACCTCCTACCACATTTATGTACACATCCGCAATCCCAAACTGGATACCGCCTATCTTTTCAAGCACTGCTATAAGGAGGTTTACCCTCTGGGGGTCAACACCGATGGATGTCCTGCGGGGAACACCAAAGGTGGTAGGTGTAACAAGGGCCTGGATTTCAACAAGAAAGGGCCTTGTACCTTCAATTGTAGATGCAGTAACAGTACCAGGTACCGAGACCTGACGCTGCCTGAGGAAGATCTCCGACGGATTCCGTACCTCTCTTAACCCCCTGTCCGTCATCTCAAATATACCTATCTCATTGGTTGAACCAAACCTGTTCTTGACAGCCCTCAATATCCGGAATGCCATTGAGCGGTCTCCCTCAAAATACAGGACAGTATCAACGATATGTTCCAGAACCCTTGGGCCAGCCAGTGAACCCTCCTTGGTGACATGTCCGATTATGAAGACAGGTATGTTCCTGCCCTTGGCACACTCCATGAGACGGGCAGAACACTCCCGTACCTGACCAACCGTACCAGGCGCAGAGGACAGTTCACGGCAATAGATGGTCTGGATGGAATCAATAACAACCATACCAGGTTTTGTATCCTCAATTACACGGAGTATATCCTCAATGGTGGTCTCCGACAGCAGGAGTATATGAGAAGAATCAATCCCGAGCCTCTCTGCCCTGAGCTTCACCTGTGAAAGGGATTCCTCTGCTGACACATAAAGCCCTGAAGAGCCAGAACTTTCAACTATACCTGCCAGGGCCTGTAGCAAGAGGGTGGATTTACCAATCCCGGGATCCCCGCCAATCAGAATGAGTCCCCCTGGAACCACACCCCCGCCAAGCACCCGGTCAAGCTCGGATATGTTTGTGGAGACCCTGAACCCCGCCTCCACCTTTATCTCCGGGAGCCTTACAGGGGATGTTGCGGTTGTGGCGACTTCATCACCCACACCCCTTCCCTTAACCCTCTCCTCGGCAAAGCTGTTCCAGGTACCACAATCAGGGCATTTCCCGAGCCACTTAATCGTCCTGTAACCGCATTGCTGGCAGACAAATATGCTTCTGTCCCTGGCCATCACACTATACCCCAAGCACAGCCATCCCCCTGCCGGGAGACAGGGCACTCTGGAAGGCCTTATCCATGAACAACCTTGCCCTTCTGGCAGATTCAAGCACCGAACCTGACAGGGAGAGATAGGCGGTCAGCGCTGCAGAGTATACACAGCCTGTTCCGTGAAACTCCCCATCATACCGTCTTGAGCTTATCTCCTGAAGCTCCTCACCATCATAGTAGTAATCAACTGATAGCCCCTCCATACTCTCCTTGTAATAATGGCCACCTGTAATGATTACCACATCTGCACCAAGGGACCTTATACGTCTGGCTGCCCTGTAAAGGCTGTCATGGTCAGTGATACTTATCCCGGAGAGATAAGATGCCTCATTGACATTTGGTGTTACAACCCTTGAAAGGGGTAGCAGGTTACTCACTATCTTCTCCATGGCAACTGAATCGGTCAGCATCTGTCCGGAAGTTGAGATATGCACGGGGTCAACCACAAGGTCCCTTATCCCCTGTTCCCTAACAAAGGCACTCACCACCTCCACGATCTCAGATGAACAGAGCATCCCCGTCTTGACAGCATGCAGGGGGATATCTTCTGTAAGTGTGTAGAGCTGTGATCTGACGACCCCTGGCGGGATCGGGGTCACATCCCTTACACCTGTGGTGTTCTGGGAGGTAACAGCCGTGATTACACTGAGGCCGTATACACCGATGCTATGGAACACCTTGAGATCAGCCTGGATACCGGCTCCCGAGGTGGGATCAGAACCGCCAATTGAGAGGACATTCCTCATTGCAGCTTTACTTCTATATAGTACTTGCTCCTGAGGCCCTTCATCCACTCCTTGAGGGCCCTGTTGAACTTCTCCTCGTATATCTTCTCCCTGATCCTGTCCCTGAGGGACTGGCCAGGTGTTATCCTCTCCTGCAGGTAAAGGATGTGTAGCCCCCTCCCTGACCAGAAGGGTTCACTGTACTGGCCCTCCTTCAGTTTCTCAACAACCTTCAGGAACTCAGGGGCAAGATCATCCCTCTTGATGAAACCAAGGTCGCCACCCTTGGAGGCATTGGGCCCCTCTGAATATCTCAGTGCAACCCTGTCAAAGGGCTCCCCCCTTTTCAGTTGCTCCATTATCTCCTTTACCTTTGCGAGTATCCTCTCATTATCCTCGGGGGAGAGCCTGGCAAGGAAGATCTGCCTGAGTCTGTAGCCCTCCTGCTGTGTTGATGCCCTGTTCTTCTTCAGGTAGGCATCAATCTCATCATCTGTTACCATGATCTTGCTACCAACAGCCATATTCACTGCCTTGGTGGCAAGGATCTGCTCATAGATCTTATGCCTGTATTCCTCGTAGGTGAGTCCCTGGTTTTCAATTGCCCTCTTGAAATCATCCTCACTGAGGCCGTATCTCTTTCTTATCATGGCTATAGAACGGTTTACCTCTTTTTCTGTAACATCAAGGTTCATGTCCTTGGCCTCATTGAGCTGGATCTTCAGATCAATCAGCTTCTCCAGATACTTCTTCTGGAACCTTTCAAGTACGGCCTTTCTCTCGGCTGGTTTAAGGCCGGCAATCCTGTCAGAAAACTCAAACTCCATGCTCTTGTACAGATCGCTCCAGGTGATCACATCCCTGCCCACAACAGCAACAACCCTGTCTATAACCACAGAGGCCAGGGAGGTCCTGGCAAATACAATCAACATCAGAATGCATATCAATCTCTTCATCTCACCATCTCCTCTTTTGTTTGTTTACACCCAGATCCATATCTGTCTAAAAGAAATCCCTGACAAGGCAGGGCACCTCATAAAAATAAGCTAACCACAGGATTAAACAATAAAGTAACCTCTTTTTTATTGTTATACACTAAAACAAGTAAAGAAACAAACCCTATAGGCCCAGAGGTGGTGAAGAATGCCATGTAGCAATACCTCA
>DROX01000118.1 GCA_011321725.1 Nitrospirota bacterium
CA
This sequence comes from Nitrospirota bacterium, assembly GCA_011321725.1. GTDB lineage: Bacteria > Nitrospirota > Thermodesulfovibrionia > Thermodesulfovibrionales > JdFR-85 > JAADHP01. The sequence goes on from DROX01000118.1 coordinate 3, forward strand.
CAAGTACCTTATCAAGCCTTTCCTTTTTTGCCATGCCTTTCTGCGGTGATTTTTATGAATTATATCACATCACTGCTGGACAGAAGTCACAGATGCCCGGGGATGCCTACAGAAAAGCCCATGCACAAAAGAGGCACATGCTATTGCCTTTGGAGGGCCCTGGAAAATCAAAGAGGATGGTGAAGAAGGCCCTCTGCAGCCTGCTGAGCACCACCCAGTGTATTCAAAACCAGAGGAAAATTAACGATTTTTTGCTTGACAATCCTGTCTGTATTCCATATAATTATTTAAGAGGTGATGTTATGACAAGAGCTGACCTTGCACAGGAGATATTTGAAAGGGTAGGGCTGCCAAAGAAGGAGGCCCATGAGATTATTGAGCTTATACTCAAGACCATAATAGACACCCTCAAGGAGGGTGAAAGCGTGAAGATAAGCGGATTTGGTACATTCACTGTGAGGAAAAAGACCCCAAGGATAGGGAGAAATCCCCGTACCGGGCAGGAGATAGAGATAACCGCCCGCAGGGTGGTTACCTTCAGGCCCAGCAACCTCCTGGATGCAAAGGCCAAGTAATACCAATAACTTAAGAAATGGTCATTAGATGTTAAAACCGGAAAAGAAGATCAAAAAAGAAAAGAAGAATATCCCTGAGAAGCTCTTTTACAAGATAGGTGAGGTGAGCAGGATTACCGAGGTGGAGCCCTATGTCCTTCGCTACTGGGAGAGTGAGTTTCCCTTCCTTAAACCGAGAAAGAGCCGATCAGGCCAGCGGTTGTATGTAAAGAAGGATATTGAGACCATCTTTGAGATAAAAAGGCTTCTTTACGAGGAGAGATACACAATAGAAGGTGTAAAGAAGAAATTCATGGAGCCTCACCTGAAGGTTGTTGAGATAGAGGAAAGGCCTGAGGACCAAACCCAGAGTGCCCAGCAGAGGCTGGAGCACGTCAAGAGACGTCTCAGAGAGATCATCCAGAGTATGTAATCCATATCGGGGCGTGGCGCAGTCTGGTTAGCGCACTCGCTTGGGGTGCGAGAGGTCGGCCGTTCGAATCGGCTCGCCCCGACCATCAGATCCCACACCAGGACGCTTCATAATTTCTTCACAATCAATATGTATAATCAAATCAAGATTTGCCCCTAACCCCTCTCGCTGGCAGTCAGGCCCTCCCCACCTGGCTGCCTCTTTTTATTTCCACCCAAAACAACCTGTATCAGACTGATGTTGTATAATATCTAAACAGGCTGTCAAAATGACCTATTGGACAGGGATCTGGCAATGGAAGATACCAGGGTGGATACCTTATCAAGGATGCATATCCTCATAGTTGAGAGGGACCTTGCCTTCTCAAAGGCCCTGAAAGAGGCCTTTGAGGGCTTTGGTGCCAGGGTGGAGCTAACAGATGAGGTTAGAGAGGCCCTGAGGAAGTTAAACAGGGGTGATTTCAATTTAGTTGTCTGTTCCTTTTATGACGGAGATCCGGACTGCCAGTCCCTCATCAATGAGTTCAAGAAGATAAGGCCCGAGGGGCTATTCTTTGTACTCACCGACTTCAGGACCTTCCAGGACAAAGAGGGGGTTGTTGAGTCACTCAGTGGTGTGGATGATTATTTCATAAAACCCCTGGATAGTAGAAAATTTGCAAAGATTGTCAACACCTTTTACGGGGAAAGAAACGGCTTCAGCAGGTCGCTTACTGTTGTAGAGCCCTATGTGCATCAGCTCAAACCCTTCATGCTTTTCAGGTCACCCGTAATGAAGCGTGTTCTTTCAGGTCTGCCCCGTATTGCCTCCTCTGACCAGACCGTCCTGATCTCCGGTGAGACAGGCACGGGTAAGGAACTGGTGGCAAGGGCAATACATATGCTGAGCCCCCGTGCCGAAGGTCCCTTTGTTTCCATAAACTGTGGCGCTATCCCTGACGGTCTTATTGAGGGTGAGCTCTTTGGCCATGAAAGGGGTGCCTTCACAGGCGCACTCCGCACCCACAGGGGTAAGTTTGAGATTGCAACAGGTGGAACTCTCTTCCTTGATGAGATAGGTGATATGCCCCTTCATCTCCAGGTTAAACTCCTGAGGGTGCTTGAGGAGGGTACCATCTACAGGCTCGGAGGGGAGGACTCCATCAGGGTGGATGTGAGGGTGATCGCAGCCACACGTCGTGACCTCAAGAGGGATGTAGAGGAGGGCCTCTTCAGAGATGACCTCTACTACAGGCTGAATGTCCTCAGGATCCACCTGCCACCCTTGAGGGAGCGAAGAGATGATATACCCCTGCTTGCCCTTTATTTTCTTGAAAGGGCCTTCAATGAACTGGGCCTGCTACCTCCATACCCGACCCTTTCACCAGGCACACTGGAGCTCCTTGAAAAACTTCACTGGAAGGGTAATGTGAGGGAGCTGAGAAACCTTATGACAAGGGTTGCCACCCTTCTGCCCCAGGGTTCTGAAAAGGTCCTTCCAATCCATATCCTTCCCCATCTGGATGAGTTTATTGAGGCCCGCAATGGATCTTCCCAGGGCTACGGGGATCTGCCAGGTGTATTCATCCCCATAGGGACCCCCTTTGAGAGGATTGAGGAGATGATCATCAGGGAGACACTCAGGTACACAGGCGGAAACCGCACCAGGGCAGCCCGACTCCTTAATATAAGCCTCAGGACCATCAGAAGAAAGATCAAGCAGTACAACCTGGATATATAACTGTCAGTCTGTCCCATAGGTCATTATGACCTATAAATAATCATGCCCAAGTAGGTCAAAAAGACCCATCCGGGCTTGCGGGTTTCCCTTCTCTTTCTCTAACCTCTTGATATATAAGCCAAAAATGGAATTGGCACGGGATTTGTTTTATGTGATAACGAAAGGATGGAATCCTGATGCCTCATTATGAGGCTTGATTAAATGAAGGGAGGTGTGAGTTATGTTATGGAACAGCATTGAGACACTGACAAGGGAGTTTGATCCATGGAAGGAGTTTGAGGAGATGAGAAAGACCCTGCAGAACCTTGAACGTGAGATGGAGAGGATCTTTGGTACTGATGATATTCCTGTCAGCGGTGGATATCCTCCAGTGAATGTCTGGATAAACAGCGAGGGTGCCTATGTGGCAGCAGAGCTTCCAGGGGTTAAACCCGAGGATGTGGAGATCACAGTGGTTGGCAAGAGCCTGAAGATAACGGGCAAGAGGCCGGAAGAGGAGGGGAAGGATGCCAGATATCATCTGAAGGAGAGATGGCATGGTGAGTTTGCAAGGACGATTGAGCTTCCGTTCCATGTAGATCCTGACAAGGTTGAGGCAAAGTTCTCCAGGGGGCTTCTGACAGTGAATCTGCCCAGGGCGGAAGAGGAAAAACCCAGGAAGATCACTGTTGAGGCAGCATAAAAAACAATAACAGGAAAGGAGGTGTTATCATGGCAGTAGCTTCAAAGGAGCTGGAGAAGGTAAAGGAGTCAACACCAGCAAAGAAGGAGGCGGTCAGGAGGGTGATCCCTGATGTTGACATCATAGAGTATCCTTCGGAATTTGTGCTCTATGCTGACATGCCCAATGTTGACGAGAAGACCATTGATATAACCCTTGAGAAGAATCTGATCAACATCAGGGGTATGACCGGCTCATTCTCTGTGCCTGAGTCCTTCAGGCTGAGTCACAGGGAATACCCCATGAACAGGGTATATGAAAGGAGGTTCACCATCTCTGACGAGATTGACAGGGATAACATAAAGGCCAGTTTCCATCATGGTGTGCTGAAGGTTGTTCTTCCCAAGTCTGAAAAGGCAAGGACAAAGAAGATTGAGGTTATTGCCGAGTCCTGATTCAGGACTCAAATATCCCTGAAAGGAGGTGAATTTTATGGCCATCAGGGACATCGTACCATTCAGGAGACGTTCAGTACTGAAGAGGTGGGAGGACCCCTTCAGGAGCCTGATTGAGGAGATGGAGAGCATCTGGGACAGGTTTGTAAGCAACTTTGATATTGAACCCTGGGAGGGTCGTCCAGGTTATTTCAGCCCGAGGATTGACTTCAGCGAGACAGACAAGGAGTACCTGATCAAGGCCGAGCTTCCCGGTCTGGATGAGAAGGATGTGGAGGTGCTCCTTGAGGATGATGCCATAACCATCCGTGGCGAGAAGAAGGAGGACAGAGAGGAGAGAGGGAAGGATTACTACTATCGTGAAAGGAGGTTTGGTTCCTTCTCAAGGGTGCTTCCACTGCCTGACAACATTGACAGGGACAAGATTGAGGCGAAATTCAAGAACGGGCTACTCACACTGAAGCTGCCAAAGACGAAAGAGGCCTCAAAGAATGTAAAGAAGATAGAGGTAAAGGCTGCATAAGCCTGAAGGGGCTTCCCTTGGCGGGATTGTCAGGCAGTGCCTGACAATCCCACTTTAATTATAACAGCTGTCGGGCTTTGCCCGACCAATTTTGTCTTTATGCCTGACAGGAGTGCATTGCCAGATAAAAGAAAACTTCAACAGAGGTGGTTGCAATGGCTGAGAAGACAAGACAGGCAGAGTTTTATTTCTGGATCCACAGCCTGGTCAGAAAATACGTGGAGATAACCCTTGATGTAATCCTTATCGGTCTTGTTCTTGTTACCTTTGTCTTTATCGGAAAAACCATTTACAATCTTGCAGAAAACATTTATAATGAAACTGACATTGCCTTCATAATCTCTGAGATCATGTTTGTGTTCATACTCATTGAGGTGGTGAGGCTCCTTATAATCTATCTCCAGTATCACAGGGTTGCAATAGATACCATGGTTGAGATATCAATTGTGTCGGTGCTGAGGGAACTGATCCTGAATGGTGTGTTGCATACCAGGCCGGTGGTGCTCCTTGCAACATCAGCCCTGATAGTGGTGCTTATGTTGCTTCTCAGGATAGGTGGAATCAGATACCCTGTGCCAGAGACCTACCCTGAATACAGGCCCTTCTTTGATAATAAGAACCTGAAGGGAGAGATTTAGCAGATGATACCACTAAGGGATACAATACCCACAAGGGAGTTCCCCATAACCACATGGCTACTCATAATCATCAATGGGGCTGTTTTTCTGATAGAGCTTTCCCTTCCCAACAGGGCACTGACTGCGCTTTTTTATCATCTTGGTGTTGTGCCTGCAAGGTATTCTGATCCCCTCTGGGCCCTTTCCCATGGTTTATCCAGCAATAATTATCTACCCTTTCTGACAAATATGTTTCTTCATGGCGGATGGATGCATATCATAAGTAATATGTGGACCCTCTACCTCTTTGGTGACAATGTAGAGGACAGGATGGGCCATATCAGGTTTTTTCTATTCTACATCCTCTCAGGGCTTGCAGCAAGCCTTACCCACTATATCTTCAATATGGGTTCCACCGTGCCGGCCATCGGTGCCTCAGGTGCGATTGCAGGGGTGATGGGTGCCTACTTCATACTCTTTCCCCACTCCAGGGTTATAACCCTGATACCCATCCTCTTTCTTCCCTATTTCATTGAGATACCAGCCTTTGTCTATCTCTGGGTCTGGTTCATAAGCCAGCTCTTCTCAGGTACCTTTTCAATCCTCGCACCAGAGGCAGGTGGTGGTATCGCATGGTGGGCACATATCGGAGGGTTTGTGGCGGGGATCCTGATGCTGCCCCTGTTCAAGAAGAGGAAGGGGCTTTACAGGAGGTATTATCCCGATGAGCTTTATCAGGATGTGTATTTCTGATATCATAGATCCAGCTAATATCAAAGAATAGCTGGAAGCAGTGGCATGGTAGAGTCTGAAGGGAAAATATATAAACCGGAGGTGTGAGATGGATATATTCAGTGTATTCTGGCTCTTTTTTATGATAACAGCGCTTCAGCCTATCCTGAAACAGAAGTTGCTCGAGTCGGCAAGGCAGCGTCTTATATCAAGGATAGAGAAGCTCAGGGGTTCAAGGGTCATCCTCCTCGTACACAGGCAGGAAACAATGAGCCTCCTTGGATTCCCCATCATGAGATATATAAACATAAATGATTCCGAGGAGATAATCAGGGCAATCCACATGACAGACCCTGAGATGCCCCTTGATCTTATACTTCATACACCTGGTGGTCTGGTGCTTGCCTCATACCAGATAGCACATGCCCTGAAGTCCCACAGGGGAAAGGTGACAGTCTTTGTCCCACACTATGCAATGTCAGGTGGTACCCTGATTGCACTTTCTGCTGATGAGATCATCATGGGCAGGCATGCTGTTCTCGGGCCTGTGGATCCACAGATCGGGGAGTACCCTGCTGCATCCCTCCAGAGGCTCGTTGAGACCAAGCCTGTCAGCGAGATAGATGACAGGACATGGATACTTGCCGATATCGGCAAAATGGCCATAAACCAGTTAAGGGAGCAGGTACTTTCTCTCATTGCCGAAAGATATCCTGCCGACAAGGCAGAGGAGCTTGCCCGGATACTCTCAGAGGGCAGGTGGACCCATGACTACCCCATCACCTTTGAGGAGGCAAAGAGGCTGGGGCTGAATGTCTCAGATGCGGTGCCACAGGAGGTCTACCAGCTCATGAGCCTTTACAGGCAGCCAGTCAAGCAGCAGCCCTCTGTTGAATACATCCCCGTTCCAAGATTCAAGCGGACCGACAGCGAGGGAAAGAAGGCTAAACCCTGATCTCCAACTCCAGCCCGTAATCCTTCAGAATTTCTGAAAGGGGCCTGCCGAAATAAAAGGATAGCTCCTGACGGGGTATCCTGAGCCTCTCATGGATGAAGTCCCTGAAGTGCTGATCATAACGGATCAGCTCTGCAAGTGCTTCATCAATCTCTCCCCTCAGTGATTCAACCTTTCTTACAAAGGCCTTCATGTCAACCCTTCTGTTATGGGCATCAATGATCTTCAACATCTCTGCGTCATTGATTATGTCCTGTCTTGTTGGTTTTTTCTGCGAAAATAACCCCTTCAGGAGCTCCGGCCTCTCACAGAAAAAGACCCTGCACTGGGCCGGCCTCTGCTGGTAGATACTGCAGGAGGCAGATAGGGGATTGTAGAAGATGCACTGGCGGGTACCTGGCCTTTCCTTCACCTTGATCAGTTCATCCTCAAGATATGATGGCCTTTGCCTTATGTTATCATAGACCCGTTGTCCTGGTCTGAGTGTGTAGAGGTCTTTGACAGAGACAACACCCCTGTGTATCAGCTCTATGTCCTGGTAGTGGAGGGTGGGGGATGTGTGTCTGCAGCACTCCCCACACCTTCTGCAGTGTATATCCATCAGAACCGTACCTTTGGTGTCTCCTTTTCAGCCTCCGGTATCTCGTAGTACTGTGCCTCTCCAATCCCTGCCAGTGCGGCAAAGAACCTTCCGAAGACAGTTCTCCTGTAGGTGTTAAGCTCCCTTACAGCGTCATTGTAACGCTTCCTTTCCACTGCTATGCGGTTTTCTGTCCCCTCAAGGCTGTCCTGTAGTTTCAGGAATGACTCGTTAGCCTTGAGCTCAGGGTATGCCTCCCTCAGAAGGAGGAGCCTTGAAAGCACTGTCTCAAGCTGTCTTGACCTCTGGATCTTTTCATTTACCGTCTTGGCCTGGAAATACTTTGTCCTTGCCTCTGCAATCTTCTCAAAGAGCTCCCTTTCATGTTTTGCATAGCCCTTGACTGTCTCCACAAGGTTTGGTATCAGGTCGTACCGACGCTTTAGCTGGTTCTCCACCTGTGCCCACTGTGCCTTCACACGTTCATCCATGGAGATGACCTTGTTGTACTGCCCTATACCCCATCCGATGAAACTGATACCCAGGAGTATAAGGATGCCTACAACAATAAGAAAGGTCTTGGCTCCCTTGCTCATATCTCATACCTCCACCCTTTTATTATGCTTCAGTTATACCGGTGCAATCAAAAAACTCACCCTTACCTGTAGGATACCAGTGGCCTTGTATACTATTGCCTGTGTTATCCTACCATCCTCCAGAGGCACCCCCTCCACCGAAGCCACCTCCGCCGCCTCCTCCGAATCCGCCACCTCCGAAACCACCTCCACCACGCCAGCCCCTGCCACCAGAGGAGAACAACAGGAGCATGAAGAGCGCTGGATGCCTGATAAACAGAAATGCGGCTACGATAAAAAAGAGGAGACCAAGGATAACCTCAAAGATCCCCATCTTCCCGTTTGTCTTTAGTCTTCTCACATCAAGGGGGGCCTTTCTTTCAGCCTCGCCGATGGAGACGCCCTGGTCCTTTGCAATCTTATCTATGATGGCAAGGGTTGCATAGTAGAGCCCCAGTGAATAGTTGCCCTTTCTGAAATAGGGGACAAGATACCTCCTGCCCAGGGTGCCCACAAAGCTGTCAGGCAGGGTAGCCTCAAGGCCATAACCTATCTCAAACCGGTACTTCCTGTCTTTTAACGCTACGGTGACAAGCACTCCATTGTCAATCCCCTTCTGTCCGAGCTTCCACTTCTCGGCTGTTTTCAGGGAGAACTCCTCAATGGGTTCGCCATCAAGGCTTGATATGGTGAGTATAATCATCTGGGTACCCGTCTTCTGCTCCAGCTCCCTGAGCAGCCCCTTCAGCCTTGTTTCAACGGTATTGTCAATGATGTTTGCAAGGTCAACCACATACCCGGAAGGCCTTTCAGGCAGGGCAGGTGTGACAGCATGGGCAATGGAGACAATGGACAGGGAGAGCAGAACGTGGATTATTATCCTATATATTGATCTCATCAACCTTCCTGGTGATCTCTTCAGTGGCATTGTAGTAGTCTTCAAAGGCCTTTTGCAGATCATCCCCTGAGAGGGTTATCTCCTTTCTCTTGAGTAGAAGCATCTTCCTGAATACCCCTGTTCTGATACCCGTGATTTCTTCCAGTCTGGTCAGCACCTCCTCACGCTTGACCGGTGGTGTCTCACCAAAGAGATTGATAATTGCCCTGAACAGGGGCATGTACCCTGTTATTGAACCTGAAAGGGTCTGGGCAAGGAGCTTTCTGTCACCCATGGAGGAGATAAACCCCTGTCTCAGCCAGATGAGCTTTGATTTCAGCTCCCTCTCGGCCTGGAGCCTGAGGTTTCTCTTTTCAATCTCCACACCGGCCAGGATGTCATCTCCGGCTATGGTCTTGTGGATGAGTCTGAAGTCAAGAAACTCTATGGGGAAGACATCAAGGGACTTCCTGATGTACTCCGGTGTCATGATCAGGGGTGCAGAGACAGACCTCTTTTTGTATTTCTTCCCCAGTGTTGCCATACCTGATAAAAAACCAATCTCCATCCTTTTAAGTACCACGATTGAGTTGATATCAGAGGTCTTTGGATCATAGTCCGGTGTGAGCACGCTTCCAACAACGTGGAAGGAGTGGAGGTTGTCACCAGCGATCCGTGAGATATCCCTGTAGAACTCCTCTATTTTCCCGGCTGCTTCACTGTTGAGCACGCTTGTATTCATATCCTGTTAATCCTCCTCTATTGAGGTTCTTATTAATGCAAGAATTGAAGAGTGGGGTACTATCAGGTACTTTTTGTCTTCATATTCTATCTCCACGGCATCCTTTTTCAGGAATATGGCATAGTCACCCTCCCGGGCCTGAAGCGGTATATACAGGGGCCTCTGACTTTCCGCCCATGGTTCACTGCCCTGGGTTGTGTCCGGCACAGGGTAACCCGGGCCTGTCTTGATCACAAGCCCACCACCCACCTCCTCCTTTTCCTTTACCGTGGGTGGAAGATACAGACCCGATGGTGTCCTGCCCTCTGTCTCATCCGGTGAGATCAGGACCCTTGGCCCGACGATTATTATCTCTTTTTTTGTAATCATGGTATTAACAGCTCTCAGTGTCCCTATTCATAGGCTGATTTATCGCCAATGTCATAGGCCAGGGGCATAAAGACCTTTTTTATGATAAAGAGTGCATAGATTAATGATGTGAGCATCAGCAGTATGCCCATAGCCCTTGATTGAAACCCTGCAATGGATATCCCAAACACCGATAGTACCAGCAGAAGTGCAGAGATGTACCCTTCCATGATCCTGAAACAGAAGGCCTCCTTGACACCGAAAAAAGCAATACATCCCGCAACAGGCAGCAGAAGAATGGCTGTCTGCGGTCTGACCAGAAACAGCTCTCCAAAGCCCATCCCCCTGTAGAGCAGTAGTAGTCCCACGATAAGCAGGGAAAATGCATAGAGCCCCCTTATGAAATAGCGGAACCTTTTGACATAGAGATGGATGTTGATGACGCTTAATCCTGTCAGCAGATGAAGTATCGTAATGTATGTTGACAGGTCTCTGGTATTTATCGGCTTTGCAAGAATCATGAAATAGGCACCGTACAGTAACTGCAGGGTGACAAGCATCAGACCTGTCCTGTAGAACAGAACAGATATCTTGTCCCCTGTTGTAAGTGGCTGATACTGCATCTTTTCACCCATGTTGTCTCCTCCAGGTGACCCTCACCTGCTAACCAGGCTGTCAGTTTGTTTTACATGCTGACGCCCTTCTCTTTGACCTCTTTTTCTCATCCTCCTCAAGGTGACACCTTTTGTATTTCTTGCCACTACCGCACCAGCAGAGATCGTTTCTACCAAGCTGCGGCAGGCTCTCTTCCTCTGAAGGGGCAAAATAGTTTATAATCTTCTGAAGAATGCTCATCTTACCTCCTTTTAGAATTGATTGGAAAATTATTATCTGCCCTTTGTCCCGTGATATTATTTCAAAAGAAGATATAGTGTATATTAACAGAATCAGACAGCTTTTTTCAGATCAGCGGTGTCCAAAATAATTTCAGTTTTATAAAACAAGGCAGGGTGCCGAAGAAAAATAAGCACCACACCTTATTCACAGTGAGCAGTAAGCAGTGAGCAGTTTGTGGGTGGATGGGTAGATGAGTAAATGAGTAGATGGGTAAATGGGTTGATGGGATAACAGTGAGCAGTGAACAGTAAGCAGTGAGCAGTAAGAAAGGCCCTCCGAAAAATCACAGATTTTTCGGAGTATAAAGAGGTGGTTCATCATGGCATTGTCTAAAAGGGTTAAAGGGGTTAAGGGTTGCAGGGTTCAAGGGAAAGGGATAGAGATTAAAAGTTTTTATTTATTACTTGAACCCTC
>DROX01000119.1 GCA_011321725.1 Nitrospirota bacterium
CCCTTACAGGCAAACTGCTTCATCCTCTATGACACTGACACAAAGGAAACCATTGTTGTAGACCCAGGGGATGAACCCGACAGGATTATTGATTTCATTAATGACAGGAAACTGAAGGTAAAGTATATATTATGTACCCATGCACATTTTGATCATGTCGGCGCTGTCCCTGAGCTGAAGGAACACACAGGTGCATTGCTGCTGATCCATGAGGAGGAACTGGAGATCTACAATGCAGCCAAGGACATGGCAGCATTTTTCGGCTATGACATCTCAGAACTCCCCCCACCGGACAGGACCCTAAAGGAGGGAGATGAGCTCCGGATAGGAAGGAAGTCCTTCACCATTCTACATACACCAGGGCATAGCCCAGGTGGGATATGCCTCTTTGGCAATGGGCTTGTGGTAACAGGGGATACGCTCTTTGCAGGCTCAGTGGGGAGGACGGATTTCCACGGAGGAAGCCTGTCAAAACTCAGGGAATCCTTTCAAAGGCTCATGTCACTCCCGGAAGATACGGTTGTGCTGCCAGGACATGGCCCGACAAGCACAATCGGACGGGAAAGAAGGGAGAATTTCTTCAATGAGGAGATCCTCTAAAAGGTATCTCCTCTCACAATCTCTTTTTCGCTTCTTGTCACAAGGGCCACAGCTGTATTCTGTCTGGCACTGATGACCTGTATCTCACCGATTGGCCTCCTGGGCTTCTCAGAAGACAAGACGGTAAAGGTAGTGCCCACCTTAACGCCATCTGTCAGTCCACGGTCAATATATACCACATCATACCTGCCATTCAAGAGTCTGAGGTTCCTGGCAGCCACTATGGTCCCGTGTATCCCCTTGCCGGTTCCCCTGGCCAGTGGAAAGGGTTCTATATCATAGTATTGCACAAGGGGTGAACCCACCTCTATCTCGGAGAATGACTTTACCACCCTTGCCTTTGTATAACCGGCCTCCTTTCCCGTAATCTCAACCACACCTGTTATCTCCACGATATTCCCAAGAGGTTTCTTCGTGACGGGATGAACCACCTTTCCAAGGGACTTTATAACATAGAACCGTTCTGCCTGATCTTCATCCTTTAATTGAAGATAGACATCATCCATCGTACCCACCATTGTCCTCCCCGTGGGTGTGGCCTTGATGAAACCCACCGGCTCAATTCTGTCTGCAATGTAGCCGCTTGATACAATAAGTTCTGGTTTAACAACCAGGGCTTCTCTGCCCTCAATCACCTTCTTCTCAGGCCTGGTACGGGCAGGTACAGTGGATGGCCTTGATGGTGGCAGGACAACCTGTTTCTGTAACAGCTCCAGGGGTATCCTTAATTTCTGTCCTGGATAGATCAGGTCGGGATTCCTTATACCCGGGTTCTCCTTCCAGATCTTTGGCCAGAAGAAGGGGTCTTTCAATTTCAGTCCAGAGATATCCCAGAGGGTGTCTCCTTTCTTGATGGTATACTCAATGTATCTCTTCTGTTCTGCCATTGTTGGCTGTGGAATTATAAAGGAAAGGAACAGGATTATGGCAATCAAATTCCTCATACCAGGATCTCCTTTCTTTTGAATTATTAAAGCTTAGCTCTGCTTCCTAAAGTATTGCTTTAATAATAATACATTTTAAGAAAAGTGTCAACTCAAATCTCATTCCCCTTTTGATTTTGACCAGTCATAGCGTCTTCTCTTCCTGTGGTGAACATACTTGTCCGCAGAAAGTGCAGCAATACATCCATTGGCTGCTGCTATGATAACCTGGCGCACCTCAACGCAGGTCACATCACCTGCTGCAAACACACCGGGGATATTCGTCTCCATCATCTTGTTGGTAATAACGCATTCCTCGTCACTGAGGTCCACAGCGAAGTTCAGAAAATCAACAATGGGTCTGTTACCATGGAGATATACAAAGACACCATCCATCTCCATCTCTCTCTCCCTATTATCTGCCATATCCATCAGCCTTATCTTCTGGACGGTCTCATCACCCACTATCTCTTTTACTATAACACCCTTCATTATCTTCAGGTTATCCTTCTGGGGGACCATGGCTTCATCTACCTTCAGCTTTCTTGAAGGTGATATAAGATACACTGTGGCAGCATAACGTGTAAGGAGGTCAGCCTCTTTTACCGCTTCTTCTGAATCACCTATAACACAGACTGTCCTGTCCCTGAAAAAGGCAGCATCGCATATTGCACAATAGCTGACACCCCTGCCAAGGAACTCCTTCTCACCCTTGATAGTGGGTTTTCTACCCATTGCACCTGTTGCTATTATAACGGCCCTGCTCTTGTAGGTATTGCTCATGGTATAGACCTCTTTTATCTCAGGGCTCAGATTTACGCCTATTACCTGTTCCTCCCTGTAGATGGCACCAAACCTCTTAGCCTGTTCTCTGAATATGTCAAGCAGTTCCTTGCCTGAGACAGGCTCCGGCAGCCCGGGGTAATTCTCTATCCTGTCAGCAAAGGCAAGCGCTCCTGCAGACTGTGATTTGTCAAGTACGATGGTCTTTAATTCAGACCTTGCCGCATACTGGGCAGCTGTAAGCCCTGCTGGGCCACCACCAATGATCACAACATCATATAGTTCTTCCATAGGCCATCCTCCTGTAGTCTTTTAAGCTTTCATATTTTACCACTTCTGTCTAAATAAAGTACCAGCAAGGCAGAACTACCTCCACCCATTCACTTTCTGAGGCGGCTTACTGCATCATGGATCAACCCTGCTGCCAATTTCATCTCCTCAGGGCTGTTGTCCTTACCTGTGGAGATCCTTACAGAGGAAAGGGCCTCTTCAGGGCTGAGTCCCATGGATACAAGGACATCTGAGGGCGTGTATTTGCCTTCGTGGCAGGCTGAACCAGCGGAGATTGCAACCTCCCGGGATAGCTCCTCCACCAGCCTGTAGCCTTCCACCCCCGGGAATTGAATATTGAGTGTATTGGGCAGCCTGTATTCAGCTGATCCGTTAAGTCTTACATCTGGAAGCAGCCTTACCAGCTCTTCAAGGAGTAAACCTGTGAGGGATTCCAGATACTGCCTTCTCCTGGGAAGGTCCCTTCTGGTGATCTCTGATGCCTTGCCGAGCCCCGCAATCAGGGGGGTATTCTCTGTACCAGGCCTCAGCCCCCTTTCATGACCAGCGCCATGAAGTATTCTTTTCAGGGCAATCCCCTTTCTGACAAAGAGTGCACCCACACCCTTTGGTCCATAGAACTTGTGCGATACTACAGTAAGCATATCAACACCCAATTCATTGACATCCACATCAATCTTTCCTATGCTCTGGGCTGCATCAGTGTGAAAAACCGCATCATGCTCTCTCACAATGGCGGCAATCTCTTCAAGAGGCTGTATAGTCCCTGTCTCATTGTTTGCATGCATAACGGTTACCAGGATCGTGTCAGGCCGGAGAGCCTTTTTTATCTCAGAGGGGTCAACCCTTCCATCACTCCCGGGTCTTATGAGTGTCACAGCATAACCTGCCTCCTGAAGATATGAAAGGGGCATGAGCACCGATGGATGCTCTATAACCGTTGAGATTATATGCCCTCTTTTGAAGTTCCTGCAGTATCCGATAATTGCCAGGTTGTTTGACTCCGTGCCACCTGATGTAAAGTAGACCTCATCATCTGCTGCATTGATAAGCTCTGCCACCTTGAGACGGGCCCATTCAATAAGTTCACGTGCCCTGCGACCCGGGGTATGGATACTTGAGGGGTTCCCGAATAGTTCAAGCCCCTTCAGGACATGATCCTTCACCTCGGGGTCTACCGGTGTGGTTGCATTGTTGTCAAGATAGATCATATGTCCCTGTGTATGACCTGCGGTTTTATCTTGAATTCCTCTTCAATGAATGAAACCATCTCCTGCACAATTACGGGTGAACGGTGTTTGCCACCCGTACAACCTATCCCGATGTTGAGAAGGGACTTGCCTTCCTTCAAATACCCTTTAATGAAGGTCTTCAGGAGATTCCTGAGTTTCTCCAGAACCTCAGCTGCAAGGGGGTCACCAAGGACATACTCCCTGACCCTGCTGTCAAGGCCGGTAAGCTCCTTCAGGGTGGGAACGAAGTACGGGTTAGGCAGAAACCTCACATCAAAGAGTAGATCCACATTCTGGGGAATCCCGAACTTATATCCAAAGGAGATGAGATTTATAAAAAGTCCGCTACTGGTCTTGCCGCCGTAGAGCTCCATGATCAAGGCCCTCAACTGGTGGGGTGTAAGGGATGAGGTATCCACAACCCTGTCAGCAAGTTCCCTGAGAGATGATAAGAGCTCCATCTCCTTTTTCATTGCCTCGTCAATACCGAACCCCTCAGACTGCAGGGGGTGAGGCCTCCTTGTTTCCTTGTATCTTCTCATCAGCACGGCCTGTTCTGCCTCCAGGAAAATTATCTCAAGATGGAATATCTTCTTCAGGGAGTTGATGAGGCTGTAGATGTCCGGAAGAAAGGCCTTCTCCCTGACATCCACACCAATGGCAACCTTGTTCACACTTTCATCCTTTGAAGAGATGTTCAGGAGGTCATTCAGGAGTACTACGGGAAAATTGTCAACACAGAAGAAACCCACATCTTCAAGGGCCCTCAGGGCCACGGTCTTGCCAGCGCCTGAAAGCCCTGTGATTATTATTATCTGTCTGTTCATCTAAGCAGGCTCTATAAGCTCTAAGTTTCCGTCCCCCCTTCGGTATAATACATTTATCGTACCTGTAGCTGCATTGGTAAAGACAAGGAAGTCCCTCTCAAGGAGCTCCATCTGCATTGCTGCCTCCTCAGGACTCATGGGCTTTGTATCAAGTTTTCGCCTCTGTATAATCCTGGGTTCCTCTATTGATTCCTCCGGCAGAGGTGGCACCTCGGTCCTTTTTGAGAGACGATTCTCCTTCCGGTGAGCGGAGACCTTCCCCTTGTGCTTCTTTACCTGTTTCTCAATCTTCTCCACCACCTCGTCTATTGATGCATATATATCCTCCGTCTCACTGGCAGCCTGTATCATGACGCCATTGGCCTTGAGCAATACCTCGGCCTTCTGCCGGAATTTTTCTGTGCTCAGTATAATAGTTGCCTCGGAGATACCTGATAAATACTTATCAAACTTCATAACCTTGCTTTCTGCATAGTCTCTGAGCGCTGGAGTAATATCAAGATTCCTGCCGTTCACGATAATATTCATTTGATCCTCCTCTGTGTTTGTATTAATTTTGGTCAGATATCTACTCTCCTCCTATGGGTGTGAGAGGGTATCCTCATCTCTTCACGATATTTGGCCACAGTTCGTCTTGCGATCTTGATATTTTTTTCTTTAAGCATATCAGCAATCTTCTGGTCGCTGTAAGGCTTTCTGGGGTCCTCCTCGTCAATTATCTTCTTGATCATCTCCTTGACCACAGTTGAAGAGACACTGCCATTTTCTCCCTTGAGGGCACTTGAGAAAAAGAAACGGAAACTGAATATGCCATGGCTACAGGCAAGGTACTTGTTCAGTGTTACCCTGCTGATTGTACTTTCATGCATGTTTATATCCTCTGCAACATCCCTGAGGTTGAGGGGCTTCACATACTGGGGCCCCTTGTCAAAGAACTCCCGCTGGAATTTAAGGATACTCTCTGTCACCTTATAGATTGTCTTGTTCCTCTGGTCAAGGCTCTTCAATAACCAGTCAGCTGAGCGGTACCGCTCACGGAGGAACTTCTTCTCCTCCTTTGACAGATCCTTTTTATTCAGAAGCCTCCTGTAATAGCTGTTGATTCTCAGCCTTGGGATACCCTCATTGTTAAGGGTGATCTGATAACCATCATCTGTCTTGATGACAAACACATCGGGCACTATATAGTTGATCTCCTGGCTTGAAAAATTTCTTGCAGGTTTGGGATCAAGACCTGATATGATCTCCACAGCCATCATCACATCCTCAATGGGCGAGTTGTACTTTCTGGCAATGGCATTATAGTTTCTCTTCTCCAGGTCATGGAGGTTGTTCATAACGATCTTCTCCACAAGGGTGTTGCCAAGCCCGAGTGCCCTGATCTGTATCAGCAGGCACTCCCTGAGGTCCCTTGCACCCACACCTGGTGGGTCAAGCTCCTGAACAACCCTTACAGCCCTCCTTACATCATCCACTGAGGAGTTGGATATCCTTGACAGCTCCTCATCAGTCAGCCTCAGGTAGCCATTGTCATCCAGGTTGCCTATTACAACCTCTGCAATCTCTTTTATCTTGTCATCCACCGAGAGGAGCCTCAACTGCCACTGGAGATGATCATAAAGTGTGGATGATGTGCTGAGGAACTGTTCAAAAGAAGGCTGTGATTCTATGCCAGGGTTGAAATAGCCAAGGTCACGTCCGTCACTGCTGCGTTCCTCAAAGTACTCATCCACCCTGAAGCTCATCAGTCTTTCAAGGGGCAGGGGCAGGTCATCCTGGGTATTCTCCTCGGTTTCCTCCATCTTCTCGTTTTCCTTTGCCTGAACCTCTTCCTCCTGGACCTCCTCAAGGAAGGGGTTTTCTGCAAGCTCCTGGTTGATTGCCTGGGTCAGTTCAAGCTGGGGTAGCTGCAGGAGCTTTATCGCCTGCTGGAGTTGTGGCGTCAGGACCAGCTTCTGGGCCAGCTTCAGGTCTAATCTTGTCTCAAGTGCCATTATATTGTAAACTCCTCCCCAAGGTATGTCTCTATTACCTCTCTGTTTTTCAGCAGCCTCTCAGGGGTACCCTCATCAAGGATCTCCCCGTTGTTAATGATATATGTGCGGTCCGTGATTGAGAGCGTATCCCTTACATTATGATCGGTAATGAGCATGCCGATCCCCCTGGTTCTCAAGTAATTCATCATCTTCTTGAGCTCAATGATGGCTATGGGGTCTATGCCTGCGAATGGTTCATCAAAGAGAATAAAAGTGGGTCTCGTAGCAATTGTCCTTGCGATCTCTGTCCTTCTTCTTTCACCTCCAGAGAGACTCATGCCCTTGCGGTCTGCGAATTCCTTGAGGCGGAACTCCTCCAAAATCCTCTCCACCTCCTCTTCAATCTCCTTGTTACCGTAACCCTTCACCTCTAAAATGGCCTTTATATTGTCTCTCACGGATAATCTTCTGAATATGGAAGGTTCCTGCGGTAGATAGCTTATGCCCATCCGGGCCCTCATATACATGGGGAGTCCTGTAATCTCTCTATCATCTAAGTATATTTTACCACTTTCTCCCTGGATCATGCCCACGATCATATAGAAGGTGGTTGTTTTACCTGCACCATTCGGACCCAGAAGGCCAACAATCTCTCCCGTCTTAAGAGTAATACTCACATCATTTACAACCACCCTCCCCTTGTAGGTCTTCTTCAAACCCTCAGCCCTGAGTATGTGGTTTTCTTCCATCTATCTGGTCTTCTCTTCCTCCTTCCCCTTTATCAGAACAGTGGAATTCTCCACAATGGACCTGCCGTCCTTAATATAATATACCATTTTTGAGCCCCTAACTGTACTTTTTTTGTCCTCTGCAACTGGAGAGCCTGTAAAGACAATCTTTCCCTCATTACTGAAATAGACCGCCTCATCAGATGTAACCACCCTGTCAAGCTTTACAAGCCTTACCTCTCCCTTTGCATGTATCTCTTCAACCTGGCCATCCTTGTCGTACTTCACCTTCATCCATCGGGCATACAATCTGGTCTGACCCTGTTTTGCCACAACATTGCCTTCAAATATGGCTATATTTTTGTTGCTGTCAGCCTGTAGCCTTTCCGAGGTTATCTCAATAGGACCCCTCTCTGAGAAGAAGGGGGCATTTTTCCTGTCAGCCTCCCCTGCAAAGGGCTGAGATGCAGGTAGAAGCATTAAAATTACAATAATGCAGAAAAAGATACTAATAAAAGACCGCATTGACATTTCCTTGAATCCTCATCATGCCATCAACTATTTTACCAGAATCCCCTGTAACCCTGAACCTCTTCCCCTTAATAATGATCCCCTTTTTCGCCAGGATCATGTTATTGTCCGGGTTGTATGTGAGACTTGCGGAACTGAACTCCGTGTCCCTGACAGTGCCCCTGATATCCTTTTTTAGTTTTATTCTCCCTGAACCCAGATCATACACACCCACCCTTGCCCTGAGTTGAAGCTCCCTTTCAGGATAATCAAGCCTTACCCCTTTGAGATCAACCAGTTCATTGTCTGATCTGAAGAAGGCCTCTCTGACCCTGGCAGTCCAGTCCTTCCTGGTTTCCTTGAAATGAATAATATCAACATCCTTCATTACCGAACCCCTGACCAGTTCTCTGACGTTTGCCCCTTTCCTTTCTGAAGAAATAAAGTATAAAATAATAGTTATTGAAATTAAAAACAATATCAGCGGTAGCAACCTCATAAGAAATTGTATCACTCTATGATGTTTTAAAGCAATAATCATGAAGGAAAGACCATGAAGGTATACAGAGGACTTGATTCAATCCAGAGGAAATTCAACGACCCTGTGGTCACAATAGGCAACTTTGACGGTGTCCACCTCGGTCATCAGAAGATATTCAGGAAGGTCATAGAGTCAAAGGGGCCATCATCTGAAAGTATAGTCATCACCTTCCACCCCCATCCTGTGCAGGTGCTTGCACCTGAAAGGGGACTGAGACTTCTCACACCCCTTGAAGAAAAAATCCGCCTCATAGAGGCCATGGGCATAGATATCATGATACTTATAGACTTCAACAGGGACTTCTCAAGACTTCCTCCCGAGGTCTTCATCAAGGAGATACTGGTAGACAAGGTGGGTACAAGGCATCTGATCGTGGGACATAACTACAGGTTTGGAAAGGGTAAGGCCGGGGATACGGCCTTGTTGAGAAGAATGTCAAAGAAATATGGTTACTCCTTTACCGTGGTAAGAAACATGAAAATAAACGGACAGACCGTCAGCAGCAGCCGGATCCGTCAGCTCCTTGCATGGGGAAGGGTATGCGAGGCCTCCACACTCCTTGGCAGGGCCTACAGTATCTCCGGCAGGGTTGTGAAAGGGGCTGGCAGGGGTGAAAAGATCCTTGACACCCCCACGGCCAACTTTGTCACAGAGCATGAGATTGTACCCCGTGAGGGTGTATATGCAGTCAAGGTCCTGCTGGATGGAAGGCTCTTCAATGGTGTGGCAAACATAGGGAAGAACCCCACCTTTGGTGGGACAATGCCAAGCTACGAGGTACACCTCTTTGACTTCACAGGTGATATAGTTGGCAAGCTGATACGGGTCTTTTTTGTTGACAGGATCAGGGCCGAGAGGAGATTCCCCGACCCTGGGTCCCTGAAGGAGCAGATAAGAAAGGATATAGAGATAGCACACTACATACTAAAGGAACACAGGATCAATATCAATCCTGGCCTTTAATCCCTCTTTTCTGCATAATTTCAATAACCTGCTTAGCCTGTCCTTGAGGCTTCTTGAATCCCTGTCTCTGAGCAGCAGGCTAAACCCCTTTAAATTACCCTTCTCATCATATTGATAATCTAAGGGCAGCGATTTTACTGCAGAATCCATAACCCTGTCTACCCTATCATGGGTGATAATGGAGTTTGAAGATATCTCAATCCTTACTGACCTTGTATAGGGATACAGGTCGTGCTGTCTTCGTCTCTTCAGTTCATCAAGGATGAATCCATCATAGTCCCACCCTTTTACATATCTGTAGACCCTGTGCCAGGGGATAGAGGTCTGGATAAGGAACCTGCCATTGTCACCAAGGAAATCCCTGAAATAGAAGAGATCCTGCACAAACCTCTCCACCGCCTTAACCTCAAACCTGTTGAGGCTTGCATCAGGGTTGAGAAAGGCTATCAGAGAGATATCCCTCACATCCAGCCTCCTGGTATTGTACGTACCGAGGATGAGGGGCTTCTCCCCTGTATCCTGGTCCGGACGGGTCTCGGGCACCTCTACCCTCACAACCTTCCTTGCCACTATCTTCTTCAACTCCTCCTCAATCCTCTCAATACCTGCACCAAAGAAGCCCAGTCTGTAACCACCGCAATGGGGACACTCGGAGAAGAGGGGGTATTTCTGACCACAACCATGACACTGCATGTACGACTCCTGGCCCTTCCTGTATACCACAAGGGGTTTTCCACACCTCTCACACTCTACCATGCTGTCACACTCCTGGCATACCAGCAGGGAGTAGCCTGTCCTGTGGATTATGGCCAACACTTGTTCATTGTGAGATAGATTTCTAAGTCTCCTTGCGGTATCCCTGGATAATGGCCTTTTATCCCTTGTCTCTTTGTGGCTGACAATGATAACCTCTGGCCTTCTTATACCTTCAGCTGACCCGATCATTGTATACTTTTTCCTGATGGCATTGAGATAGCTTTCCGAGGAGGGTGTGACAGATGCCAGGACCACCGGGATATTCTCAAGGTATCCCCTCATGACAGCAGCATCCCTGACATTTATCCTCGGAGATTCCTCCTGCTTGTAGGCACTGCTGTGTTCCCTGAGGACGATTATCATTGATGGACTATGAAGGGGTGCAAATACAGCAGATCTTGTCCCCACCACTATCCCATACCTTCCCTCATGGATCCCGTGAAGCACTTCAGCCTTTTCAGAGCCCTTCAGCCCGCTATGGTATATAGCTACGTCCCTTTCAAGCATACCGCTAAGGGCTGAGTAAACAGCCTCTGCATCCCTTATCTCAGGCACAAGAACCACGGCAGAGGATATCCTTTCCAGCAACAAACAGGTAAAACCGACCTCATATTCCCTGTCAGCAGCCTTATACAGAAATGTCCTGTATCTCCTTGTAGCAAGGACCCTCTTTACATGCCCTCTGTCCGCCTCCGGGATACTGAGTGGTTTATCTGTACCAGAAGGGAGATGCAACTGCCCCTTTCTCCTCTTTCTTATAAAATCCTTGAAGGGTGTGGCCTTTAGCACCAGCCCGTGGTTTGTGCTGTAGTAATCTGCTGCCCAGTTAATGAGGGAAAGCAGTTTCTCCGAAAATAAGGGTTTGTCCAGGATTATATCATCAATAGACCTGAGGGACCCCATCCCCTCTGCTACATCGCTGTGAATCCTGAAGACCACCCCACTCTTTATCCTGCCCCTTATAGGGGCCTGAACTATCTGGCCAGGCCTGATACGCTCCTTCAGCTCTTCAGGGACTATATAGGTAAGATAGGAAAGGTTCTGGGGGAAGATAATATCACAGAGCAACATCAGTTCAGGGTTTCTTCTGACTTCTTTTCTGCCTCAAAAA
>DROX01000120.1 GCA_011321725.1 Nitrospirota bacterium
CTGTCAAGTTATATTTTTTAATATACTTGATGAGATACTTTAAGTTATATTTATATCTGTCAGTTTTAAAAGGAATATTTTACCTTTGATAACAAAAAGAGATAGCCCTTTTATGATAGTTTGTATCAGTTTACCTGTTATGAACCAGGGGAGGGAAAGAACCTCTTTTTTACTGCATAATAAAACATGTAAAAGACACTGTAGGTTAAGATCCCCAGGGTGTTTGCCAGTATGTCATTCATGCTGAATGTCCTGTATGGTACCAGTGCCTGAAGCAGTTCCAGGAGTATGCCGTAAAAAAGCACTGCCACCACAGTGATAAAGAGTGACCTCAGGAACCTCTCACTCCTTATGACCAGAAAAACAACCATGGAGGTGGCCAGATAGAAGAGGAAGTGGGCTGTCTTGTCTGAGACCACAGCCGCCTCCTTTGGCACGGGTATGAGCGAGAGCACTCCCACAAGGACAAGCCAGAGTATGGCAAAGACCCTGTAGATTGTCTGTAAGTTCAACCTATAATCTCCTTTAATCCCTTTATCAACAGGACATTCTCCCTGTGGGTCCTGACAGCTATGCGGATAAAACGGCTGTCAAGCCCAACAAAGTCTGAACAGTCACGGACAAGTATGGCATGCTCCCTGAGCCTCATGACTATCTCTGAAGCCCTCTCATGCCTTATAAGATAGAAGTTTACCGCTGAGGGGAAGTATTTGATGTTCAGCCTGTCAAGCTCCTTCTCTAAAAAGGATTTTTCCCTGGCAAGGTACTCATGGCTCTGCCTCCTGTAGTGTTTGTCCTTCAGGGCAATCACCCCTGCCCTCTGGGCCAGGGAGTTCACGGTCCATGGCTCTTTGTAATACCTTATCCTGTCAATCATTCCTGCGGGATAGATACCGTATCCAATACGCAGACCTGACAATGCATAAAACTTTGTCATTGAACGGAGGACAATGGTAGATGATGAATCTCTTACAAGCCCTGTCACTGCATTTTCCGGATCAAAATCTATGAAGGCCTCGTCAATTACAAGGGTGCAGCCCCTTTCTTCACAGAGACTTATGATTCTTTCCATATCCTCAAGGCTTATTGAGTGTGCTGTCGGGTTGTTTGGGTTACATAAAAAGACCATATCGTGGTCATTCAGGACGCTGCTCAGTCTGTCAGGGGTGAGCCTGAAGGATTCCTCCTCGTCAAGATATAGATACTCTATGCTACAGTCAGGAATGTTTGTTCTTACAGCCCTTTCATACTCAGAAAAGGTTGGGACAGGGATCAGTACCTTTCCTGGCTTCAGCGCCCTTACAGTGAGATAGATAAGTTCCGTGCTTCCGTTACCGCATACAATCCTGACTTCATCAACACCTGTATGCCTCGCGATATGCCTCCTGAGCCTCCTGCATTCATTGTCAGGGTAGTGGTAGAGATACTTCATATGCCTTCTCAGTTCCGCCTTTATCTTCCTTGAAACACCAAGGGGGTTTATGGAGGAGCTGAAGTCCACCACCTTTCTTTCAGGTATCCCCAGGCTCTCTGCGAGTGAATATATATCACCACCGTGCATATGCATTGCAGATAATAATAGCATAAACCTCTGGGTAATGATGAATTTGGTGGGAGGCTGCGCTATCTCTTCGGGATGGAGTACACACAGGCGGTACTGCCCTCAGCGATACATCCCTTTCTTGTGACCTTTTTGGAAAAGAGGTCACGATACAGTTGTAGCTCATACTTGCAGCACTGGCTGTATCTCCTGGCAACCGCTGAAAGGGGACAGTTGTACTGTCTTATATAGTAGTTATGGTCATCCCTGTCGTATTCAACAAGGTAGCCCTCCCTGTCCAGGATTGAAGACATGGCCTTTACCTTCTCCTCCATTGAGGTTATATCACCCAGTACAGCCTGTCTTTCTTTCAACAACCTTGCCTTCCTCCATCTGAACAGATCCTCTACCTTCTTTATCCCCTCCTTTTTCTCAATCTCCTCAAGGATGTCTATGACAAGCCTGTGGTAGGACTTTGGAAAAAGGTTTTCCGCACCTTCGGTAAGACTGTATATGAAACCCGGCCTTCCTATTCCACCCTTTTTCAGTTCATAGGTGATGATACCCCTTTTTTCAAGGGCAAGCAGATGCTGTCTGATGCCCATAGGGGTGATATTAAGAAACCTGCTTAATTCATCTGTTGTCATCCCTCCATGTTTTTTCAACAGCATCACTATCTTTTTTCTTGTCGGATTTTCTATATCAATCCTTTGCATAGAAATAACATAACATAAAAACCGTAAAAAAATGAATAAAATAAACCCATCCAACAGAAAATAATCAGTATGTTAATATATACTATGACCGAGGGATCAATAATTATTATTGATGATAAAACAGACATGCTTGCCCTGTTGAAAAGGCTCCTCACAAGGGAGCTATCATGCACAATAGATACACTCACTGATCCAAGGGGGGTTGACTCCATTCTTGCCAGCAAGGATGTTGACCTTGTGATATCCGATGTGAAGATGCCGGGAAAGGACGGGATCACCCTTCTCAAAGAGATAAAGGCAAAAGACAGGGACATACCCGTGATCATCCTTACAGGCTTTGGCACCATTGAGATGGCCGTTGAGGCCCTTAAATACGGAGCCTATGATTTCATCACAAAACCCGTCAACAACGAAAGGCTTGTACACACGGTGCGACAGGCGATCCAGTACAGGAGGATTATCAAAGAAAAGAAGCTCCTGGAAGAGAAGTTTAGACTCACCACGCTCCAGAGGGAACTGATTGGTGAAAGCGAGGCGATGCAGGCCCTTATGGAGACAATAAAAACAGTGGCAGCCACGGATGAAACAGTGCTGATAACAGGTGAGACAGGCACAGGCAAGGAGCTTGTAGCCAGGACGATACACAGGCTGAGCAACCGGAGCAAAGGACCCTTTATCACCGTGAACTGCCCGGCCATACCAGAGACAATACTTGAAAGCGAACTCTTCGGCTACAGAAAGGGTGCCTTCACCTCTGCCTCAACCGACAAGAAGGGCCTCTTTGAGGCAGCCAACGAAGGTACCATATTCCTTGACGAGATCGGTGACATCCCCCATTCTGTACAGACAAAGCTGCTCAGGGTTCTTCAGGAAAAGGAAGTCAAGCCCCTGGGGGATACGGAGAACATCATGGTTGATGTCCGTGTGATAGCATCAACAAACCAGAACCTTGAAGAGAGAATAGCTAATGGTCAATTCAGGGAGGACCTCTATTACAGGCTTAACGTAATTCATATACATATGCCGAACCTTGAGGAGAGGAGAGAGGATATACCATTACTTGCCAGATATTTCCTGAAGGAGTTTTCCCTGCAGTATGACAGGGAGATCAAGGGCTTCACAGAGAAGGCCCTTGAGTACCTCAAGAACAGGCACTGGAAAGGCAATGTAAGAGAGCTTCAAAATGTGATAAAAAGGGCTGTCATATTCTCCAAGTCATCCCAGATAGATGTGGAAGAGCTTGAAAAGCCGGGTTCACTCACACCATGCCCTGAGACCATAATGGATGAATTGCTGAAGCTTGACTACAGAACAGCAAGGGAAAAGCTTCTGCGGGAATTCACTGAAAGCTACATCTCCCACATCATGAAGAAAACAAAGGGAAATATAAGCCAGGCAGCAGCACTCGCAGGTGTGGAAAGACAGTCCCTGCAGCACCTTCTCAAGAAGTACAACATTGATATATCAAAGTTCAGGTAGTGCAAAATATCTTTGCATCAAGGTGTAGAAATATTTTGCACCCCCATATCCTTTAAGGCCAGCCTGCTCATTATCACCAGATCCTCTGCTAAGCAATATTGTGTTTTTATTTCAGTTCATTGTGTATGTTTATTTAATAAGAAACTTTAAGATTTCAGGTATTATTGTCATTCTCTTCTGCCATGGCATGTTCATTGCTATTATCTATATGATTTTATCCGTATCAGGACAGAAAAAAAACAAAAAACAAAAAGAAAGGGGGTGAAAGGAAGAGTCTCCACAGTGCTCACCATTTTTTAAATCCCAGGTTTAAGAAAGGAGGTTTCTTATGGCTGAACAGAAAGAATTATCAGGAACAGGCTCCCTGACAGGAGAGGCCCTTGAGGCCGAGGATGTACTTGCAGGTGCAGAGGAATGGTCTTCCACCGAGACGTGGCTTGTTGTTGGCTCCTTCATAGTTGCTATAGTGGCCCTTGTTATCGGAATGATACTTGTTCCAACCTCAATACTGCACTGAGCGCCTATGGTCATATACGCAAGCATAAGACATGATGGACGTCACTGGGTGGTGGAGAATGACAACTTCAGGGTTGAGGGATTAACCCTTGAGGAGATTGACGACAAGGTCAGGGAGGTTGTAAGAAAAACAACCCCTGAGACCAGGGGCCAGAAGGTTCAGGTCTACATGGCCTATGACAACTATGCCATCCCCCAGTGGATAAGGCAGTACAGTTCCCATTATTTTGACAGGGTAATAGAATTTTAATTTTTTTATGAAGGGAGGTATAAATGGCTCAATACCCTGAGAGAAAATGGTATACGGGTATGCTCAGCACAGAGGACTGGTGGGCGGTCTGGATTGCCGTGGGGTTCTTCTTCATCTCACTACTTAATATCTGGGGAATTGACCTTGTGGGATGGATGACCTATCCTACCAAATGGGTCTTCAACCCACCAGAAGGCGGAAAGGGCGCTATAAGCCATGCCTTTTATGCCCTTGGCAAGAAATACAGTGTAAGCGCAAAAGGCTTCTATAAGGGGCTTGGCTGGTGGAGTGTTATTTGGTCCTATGTGATCTTTGGTGCTGCCCTGACTATCGGTGCGGCCTTTATGAAATGGAACCTGAAGAGGTTTATTGGAGGCTTCACTTTAATCTACTTCATGACCATTGCCACCTGGTTCATTGGGCATCATGCCTTTATCGCTGCCACAAAGGTGAACATGCATAAGTACGGTCTGAACTTCGCCCTCAACCTTGGTGGAGGTGGATCCTTCATCCTGGCACTCATTGTAGGGCTGATAATCGGTAACTTCTTCAAGGGTTTTGCAGCATACCTCAGCGAGGCGGCTAAACCCGAGTGGTACATCAAGACAGCCATTGTTACCCTTGGTGTTAAGCTTGGTTATCTGCCCATCAAACTCTCGGCCATGTCACAGAAGCTTGGTAAGGAGGCTGCAGACCTTACCTTTGATCTCTTCGTGGCAGGTGCTGCTGCCACTGTGGTGGCCTACCTTATCTTCTGGCCGGGTGTTTATGTGATCTCAAGAAAGATTTTCAAACTTCCAAGGAAGACCGCCGCGGTGCTTGGCTCGGGAATATCCATCTGTGGTGTCTCAGCAGCAGTGGCAACAGGTGGCGCTGTGAGGGCAAAGCCAGTGGTCTCCATCATGGTATCAGCACTTGTTGTTGTATGGGCGGTTATTGAGCTCATTATTTTGCCTGGATTCTTCACCCATATATGGCCTGGCACCAAAGACCCTCTTGTGGCAGGCGCCTCCATGGGTATGGCGGTCAAGACAGATGGTGCTGATGCAGCTGCTGGCGAACTCCTTGATGAATTCATGAGAACCAAGATAGAGGTGGAGACAAATGGTGCTGTAAAATGGCCAGAGGGCATCATCACCGCCAGCGCTGTTATGACAAAGGTCTGGATTGATATGTTCATTGGTATCTGGGCGTTTGTGCTTGCCCTTGTATGGGTCTATAAATTTGAACGACGAGAAGGCGAGAGGGTACCCGCCTCAGAGGTCTGGCACCGTTTCCCCAAGTTTGTTATCGGCTATTTCTTCTGCTGGTTCTTCCTCCTTGCGATATATTTTGGCCCTGGTCAGGCAGGTGCTCCAGAGGCGATGCCCTTCCTTAAGACCGTCAAGGCTGGTGCGGTCCCGGTGGAAAAGGGTATGAGAAAGCTCTTCTTCATGCTCACCTTTATGAGCCTCGGGATCATTACAGATTTCAAAAAACTCAAAGAGGCACAGTTTGGCAAGATGATCTGGGTGTACTTTGTGGCCCTCTTCTGCTTCATCATCCCTGTTGCCATAATCATCGGCTACCTCTTCCACCACGGGATGACTTTACCCAACATCGCCCAGTATGTAAAATAGAAAATATACACAGTGGGGTACGGCTCAACCGTGCCCCACACCAATACCCTTCACAGGAGGTGAGTCATGTCTGAAGAAAAAAAGCCCGAGGTAACGGAATCAACAGCCACACAGTTTGTAATAGTGAGGGACAAATCAGGAAAGGAATATGTCTGCAGGATCACCGACCTTCGTGACCCATCACACCTGACAGAGGAAGAAAAGAAAAGATGTTATGAAAATGTGGAAGATGCAATAAAGGAGATGGATTAAAATCCGGGGAGGGGCATATCCCTCTCCATATTGGCTTCATTATCCATGACACCTGAGACAACCATATATTTCCTGACAGCACTTATTATCTTCTATATGTACAGGGTAAGAAAGAAAGGGCTTGACCAGATAGGGCCTGAGGCATTCCCTGAGTTTGAGAAGGCCGTATTCTTTGAATTCAAGAGGCTCCTTGATACAGCCTATGAAAGGATGCTCTATCTTTCAGGTGTCTTCTTCCTCCTCGGGATTATTACACTCTTCCGTCTGCCCCCAAATACGAAACTGATAACCTACATCGCCCTGGTTGGATTATTTATCTACAATATCCCCCCACGCAACAGGATATTCCAGTTCCTTGATGCCTTCAACCTTGATGCAAAGACCCTAAAGGAGCGGGGAATCAAACTTTAACTACTTACCAAAAGGGCAGAGAGGATATCGGCACTCTTTACAGTTAAGACAGAGCCCGCCATGGCCCATTTCTGCAAGCTCCTCCCTTCCGATCTGCTCACCGGCAAGTATCCTGGGAAGCACAAGGTCAAAGATGGTTGTCTTATGATACATCCCGCAGGCAGGAATACCCAGGATGGGGATTAATGTTGAGTGTTGAGTGTTGAGTACTTCTGACTGCTCTGCCCCAAAAAATCTCTGATTTTTCGGGGACCCCCTCTGACCCCTGACTCCTGACTTCTGACTCCTGACTCCTGACTTTTCTACATATGCCACCAGAAACATGGCTCCCGGAAGCACTGCAGAACCGTAGTGCATCTCTCTGACACCAAGTGCCCTGATGGCAAACCTTGTTACATCATCGGGATCAACAGACATGCCACCTGTGGTTATCAGCAGGTCTGCGCCAGCATCCATCAGCTCCCTCAATCTCGTCTCAATGTATCCGGCATCATCAGGTGCATAATAGATGCCCACTATCTCACCATCAAAGGCCCTTATCTTTCTCTCAATTACAGGTGCAAAG
The DNA here is from genome assembly GCA_011321725.1 of Nitrospirota bacterium. Lineage (GTDB taxonomy): Bacteria > Nitrospirota > Thermodesulfovibrionia > Thermodesulfovibrionales > JdFR-85 > JAADHP01. The sequence goes on from DROX01000120.1 coordinate 7,349, forward strand.
GCATCCTTGATCCGTCCGTAATATACCTCATTGCCTGTAATCACAACACCTGCCCTTGGCCGTCTCAGTTCTTTTACCTCAATTACCCCGTTAGTCTTTAGCCTCTCGCCTTCAGCCTTTAGCCTTTTTACCGCCTCTTCCACCACCGCCTTCTTCACCACAAGGGGTATGGCCCTTGTTCCGGCCACAACCTGCCCCTTCCTCACAAGGGTGTTGCTGTGTAGTGTTGCACACATGACCTCACCAAGCATGTTGAATGCCTTTAACCGCTCTGCATCAATTTTCAGAAGCCCATCCCGTGAGGCGATGATATTTATCTTTCCCTCTTTTGGCTCACCCTGCATTTCAACTCCTTCACCCATCAGTGCAGTGGCAAGTCTTAAGGCTGCATCATCCTCGTGCAACTCCTCCTTGCCGATATGGAGTACATAGAGCCGCTCCTTGCCAAGCCTCTGAAGGTGGCATATGTCCTCTTCTTTGATTACATGACCTTTCTTGAAGGCCCTGCCTTTGTACTCACCAGGTCTTATCTCTGTTATATCATGGGCAAGCACCATGCCTACAGCCTCATGAACAGGGACTGTTGACCAGTCCCACCGATGGGATCGGTGATTCTCCATAGGCTGACTGCTTACTGCTGTATGTTGAGTGTCCCCCTCAATCCCTCTTTCATCCCTGTCACACATAATTACCTCCTTTGTATAGAAATATATGAATAGGCTCTTTCATTCTCTCCTGCAGTGCATCCTTTCAAGAAAAACTCTAAACCTCTCATCTGCCAGGCTTCTCATCTCATCCTCAAACCTTGCATACTCCTGAAGGAATCTCCTGGCCTCATCGGTCAGGGTTGCTCCACCACCATTGCGACCACCTGCATGGCGCTCCACAAGCCTTATCCCAAGCCGCTCCTCCATGGCCTTAATGTAGCTCCAGGCCTTCCTGTAGGAGATATTTATCTCCCTTGCCGCCTTGCTGATTGAGCCGTACCTGTCTATTGCCTGCAGGAGGAACCTCCTGCCACGGCCAAACACAGGCTCTCCTTCCACCTCAATCCATATCTTTGACTTGACCTTCATAATCTTTCGTTATGACAATTCTGCATAACGGTATCTAAAAATTTTTTAATCCGTCACAATACTTATCCTCTCCAGCCAGAATATCCCTTTAAGCGGGGAGAGTACCCCCTTTATAGTGCTCTCTATAAGGAGGGTCACGAACTCCTTTCTTATCGGAACCAGCCTGTCATCGGCAAAGAGCCTGATTTCACCTGACTCTATGTATAGGTGCACCTTTTGTGCATCATATCCAAGGCTTGAAGTTATGGCCCTCAGGATATTTCCGATATAGGTCTGGGTAAACTCGTTCAGTGGTATAACATTGTCATTTACTACGAGACATGTCCTCAATTTTGTAGTATCCTCCTCCATCTGAGCAGGCCCTGCACAGGATCTTTCCATCTTTCATCACCTCCCTCATATCCTGTATGTATTCTCCACAGGATACACACTGGACCCTCCTCAGGGGTCTTCCGGGCATATCCTCTGGCGGTATCTCCACCTTAACATCCTGATGATAAAACAGCTCCTCATCAGGCATTATCCTGTATGCCTCAAGCTGACACTTATACTTGTTTTCTATCTCGGGGAAATACTCCTTTGCCTTCTGCCTTGCCTCTTCCCGTGCAACAACCCTTACAGCCTTCCCGGTCTCCAGGTTCACAAAGGTGGCTGCCATCTTTCCATAATCCATAAACCTCATTGTACGTTTTCCAAGGCTGCAACCCGTGACAGACTGAAGGGCATCTGTGGCACAACGGTCTATCTCAACAAAGAGATAGATCTTCTTCCTGTCAGCCCCTCTGGGGTCAGTGATGCCTATCTTCTCAAGCCCGTATATTGCCATCCTTACACCAAGCACCTGGCCGGGGCAGAGATGCCCATGTACCCTGACGGATTCTTCAAGAAGCTCCTCAAAGTTATATGAAACCTTCATCTGATCATCAACTCCTTAACCTTTTCCGATATATCCTTTAGACTGAAGGGCTTTTCTATGATGCAATCAACCCCCGGGGCATCAACAGCATCGGCATACTCATCCGTGAGAGCGGATATGACCATCACCTTAACATTGAATCCCTTTCCTGTTAATCTCCTTATCAGAGAGATTCCATCAAGGCCTTCCATTTTTATATCCACTATCAGAAGACCGAATATGCCTGCCTCCATAAGGGTCTCAACCACCTCAGGGTCTGTTGTTCCTACAACAGAGTATCCCCTTCTGTGGAGATACTGCATTATAGCAGTGACTATATAGGGTTCGTCATCCACAACAAGTATAGATTCTCCCGCATCTATATCCAATCAACCACTCCCCTGAACCTATAATGATTACTTTATTTCATAATAACTACTTTATGTGTAATTTTTTTGTTAATTTGAACCAATTTTTTATTAATTCATTAAGCAAATCCCGTACCATTTAATGGAGTTGAAAACCGTTGCAGGGGCCTTCATAGAGCCACTTGTTACAGGGGCTCATTACTCCAGCCTCCCCTGTCTGGGTAATGTAGACAAGACAGGGTTATTGGTTGTACCAGTATTGAGCACCTGCACAGGGACTGAACATCCTGCTCCAGGGACGGCATCTTGCCGTCCCTGGAGACTTTTATACCTTAACCAGTTTCACCCTTGTATCGTAAAAGGACGAACTTGCACCAATGGGATCAGTCATACAGGCGTTCTTAAGTACCGGGTCAATCCTCATGGCAGCATTTGGACAGAGACCCGTTGCCCTTCTCCTGTCGCCTTTTATAACCTGTCCGTCTATCTCTGTGTCAGAGGCACCATAGCCCCAGTGGCCAAAGTGCCAGGAGACAGCCACCACACCGGGACGCATTCCTTCAACAGCCTTTATCCTGCCGACCATCGGTTTATTAGCACGGTTTGGAAGTTCCCAGAGTCCGTCTCTGTTAGTGGGAGAAACCAGTTTTGCCTTATCTCCATCCTTCAGCCCCATCTCTGCCGCGGTCTCTGCATTGATAAGGATGTAGTTCTCCGGCAGAATCGCGCTCATCCAGTAGTTATTGGGCAGTGTCCTGGACTGACCACCAAGGATGTCCTTGTAGGTAATGAGTTGAAGGGGAAATTCCCTGTCATCAATGACCCTGCCAGCAGCATCCTTTGCAGGCTCGTAGATGGCAATTCCAGAGAACCGCTTGCCTGCCATTGAGTGTTTCTGCATTGCCACAGTTTCAGCATAGAGGTTCATCCCCTTCTTGTACTTGTGCACCACGCCTTCCCTTTCAAACTTCTCTGACCAGTCCTCCCACCTACCGCCACGGTTTAAGAGGTAGATTACCTTGCGCCAGTTCTCCTTTCCTGCGGCCTTCTCCCAGCGTGCGGGATCAAAGGCGGTTTTTGCCATGTGTCGCCTTGCCTCCATGAAGAGCTTCATCTCTGACCTTGATGCATCAGGCACCTCCTGGCCTTTCCTGTCACCCCATGCAAGGTTGGCAATAAGCTTTAGGAACCAGTCCTCCCTTGTTGTAAAGTCAAGGCCATCCCCGAAACCGTTCTTTCCGCACCCCGGCAGGTTGAGCCTCTCACCAATCGCAAGCATTACCGCCTCCATGGAGCAGTGCTGCTTTTCACCATAAACAGTTACCACCTCTGTAAGGGGGGTTATTGTAGGCTGTCGCACCTTTGACGCCTTCTGTGCTACATCAGGGGTTGTGTGAGGTGTGCCCCACCTTTCCCATACCGCGGTGTCCGGGAATATATAGTCTGCATACATGGTGGTATCACCGATGACAATATCAGTTGCAAATACAAGGGGTATTATATCAGGGTTGGCAAGTATCTTCAGGGCTGTCTGGCCCGCAGGTGTTGCAAGTCCAGGGGTGCCTTTGTGGATCCAGAGCGCCTTGATCGGGTAGGGATAACCATCCGCTGCAGAGGGGATGATCTCCTGGTAGATATTGCCGCTGAAGGGATACCAGGGTCTTTTTGCAGGATAGCCATCAAAAAGTGTGGATTCCTCGTATCTTGATTTCTCCCTGGTAAGCTTGTGGCCAAACTTGTGCAACTTGCCGGGATGCATCTTCTTCAGATTGAAGGGTCTCTTCAGTTTGTTACCCATCTCATGCCAGTGTCCACCACCGGTGGTCATTCCACCCTTATGGTCAATATTTCCAACAAGTATGTTGAGGGCAATAATCGCCTGTCCATTGTAGTACCCGTTTGTGTGCTGTACAGGCCCACGGTACATCTCGGCTCCTACCTTCTTCCCATGGGATGTAAACTCCCTTGCCACATCAATTATGTCGTTCTCCGGTATGCCACAGATATCCGACCATTCTGACAGGCTCCTTGAAAATGCCTCTTCCTTCAGGATGGTAAAGGCAGTTTTTACCTTGATCCCTTTGATTGTGCCTGAGTAATCAAGATCACCGGTAACAGGCTCTTTGCCTACAGCAACAGGCTTGCCGTCTTTAACAACAACAAACTGGTCCCCACCAATACCGATCTCAGAGGCACGGAGGAGTTTGCCAGGACCATCTGGCTCAATCCTTACAAGGTGTGTGGAGTTTGACCATGTGTACTCACCGATAGCCTTTGCTGCAGCCTTGTTGGCAGCCCTAAGGTATCTCTCATCATACCTTTTGTTTTCAATTATCCATCTGATCATGGCAAGTGCAAGGGCTGCATCAGTGCCAGGCTTGATGGGTAGCCACTTCCATGCCTTTGCAGCTGACTTGGACATCCTTGGGTCAACCACGGCTATCTTCAGACGGCCTGTCTGTAGACCCTCTGTAATCTTCTCACACATGGGCGGAGGGCCGAAGTTGGCCTCAACAAAACCGGTACCGAAGAATATAATGAACTCCGAGTTCAGGGCATCTGGCTTCATATGATGCTTGCCCTTGCCCCATTTGCCCTTGCTGTACTGCCTTGTGGCCTCGTTATAGGCAATGTGATGGGACTGTTCACAGATAGTGGTATGTTCATAGAAGTTTACTGAACAAAAGCTTCCGCCAAGCCACCTTTTGGCAAGCTCCTTCCTGCCATGTTCAATCCTGCCATACTGTAACACAAGCTGGTTGTTCACCGGACCGAGATCGGGATGGTCTGGGTCAATAAGCACATCAAGATGATCCCTGTACTTTTTCTTGAAATCACTAACAGACATCTTGCCCTTTGCCACTGCCTTCGCATCCTTTGCCATTGCCTTTGAAAGTTTAGAGTCACGTAGCTTGTAGATATCCTTCAGGCCCGGCACATACCTGTTTTCACCTAAATGCCTGAAGAGATAACCGCCGTTCACGATCTCATCAATTGCCTGGTCAAAGGGGATCACCTCCCACCTGTTAGAGCCCCTTGGTCCCTTTCTCTTCAGTACCCTGACGATCCTGTAGGGATCGTATAGACTCTGTATTCCTGCCTGTCCCTTGGGACATACCTTTGCATCAATCTTTGAGGCCACCCAAGGGGACGTATCCTGTTTAAGGTTTGGTATCATATTCTGTGCAGAATAGGGGTTACCGTCAATCTTTACTGCAACGCCATCAAGGATCTTTACCTTTATGGGACATGCGGTGTGACACTGCAGACATACCGAGTAGATCACATTCTCTGCCCTGGCAAGGGGATAGCCACCCGGGGTAGCTGCCTCGGCTGTGGCAAGCATATTCATGGCCCGCTCAACCTTGCCCATTATCAGAGCAGAACCACCAAGAAGCGCCCCTGTTTTCAGGAGCCCCCTGCGTGTAACCTCCTTGCTTGGTATGGAACCCAGCATCTCTGCAATCTTACAGGATTTATTCCTTTCAGCCATAGCTTTACCTCCTTTTTATTGGTGACATACCTGGCATGTTGCCGATGTGCTTACTGCAATGTTTGTCCTGTCCTTGAAACCGATGTAGTAAACCCGTGGTTTTGTGCCCTCAGCCTCTTTTAAACGCCAGACCTTCTCCTTTTTCACCAGCTCGGAAACAAGGGACCCGGGATCACTGAGGTCGCCGAAATACATGGCCCTTCCAATACAGGTGGAGACACAGGCGGGGAGCATGCCGCTTTCAAGCCTGTGCACGCAGAAGTGGCACTTCCTGATGGTGCCCTTCGTCTTTTTGCGGGACAGTTTCCTGTCGTACTCATAAAAAACCCTCGTCTCGTAGGGCTCAAGTTTTGGTGTGTCTTCAGTGTAGTACCCTCCATTGTCATCAACGATTGCATAGTATGGACATGCCTTTTTCGCAGCCCTTCTTGCGGAGGAACTCCCTGCCAGCCTGTCGTAATTAAAAACCACGATGCCATCGGGCCTCTTTACAATTGCACCCTTCCTGTGGCTGTTTGCTGCCTTCATGCAGGGGGGATTGTCGCAGTGCTGACAGTTGCCCGGCATGAAAAACCTGTCAAGTTCTGGGTAGTTCTTGTATTCACTTTCAAAGACCCATCTGTAGGAAGTTCCGGGTGGACATACGTTTTCTGCCATACATGCCACTGTGCAGGCATGGTCCCCTACACACCGCCTCACATCAATAACCATCCCCCAGGATCTCTTCTCAACGGGTTTTTTCAGTGCCCGCTGGAGATCCTCATGCATCCTTACAATCTCATTAACAGCCATACCATCCTCCTTTCGGTGAGATAATAGTCAACAAAACCTGGGTTATTAGCTGAAACCATCCATTCAGGGAAAAGGCAATATTCATACCAGCTTAGAATATTCTTGATTTTCAATAACTTCTTTTACTGAAATATAAATTCCTTCACCTGAATGTTACTTTCATGTAACATCCTTCAGCAGATTTTATTGGATATCTCCTTTTTCGCAGCACCATATAGAGCTGTTGTGTAAATATTATGCAACGGGGATGTAAATAAATGGGTACACTTGAAAACAGGTATGTTACATCATGGTAACCCCGTGGAGTTTCGGGACCGACCAGAATTTTTATTTAGTTTTTCAATCTCTTAGGATTTTTCAGGAGAGCAAACCGTTACGAAAAGGTAACCCTCATATCTTTATCCTGTAAAGATTTATCTTCTCCCAGAGTGTCTTGCGGCTGATCCCGAGGATTTCTGCTGCCCTGGTACGGTTGCCACCTGTCTCCCTGAGGATCCTGATTATATGGTTCTTCTCAGCCTCCTGGGCCACCTCATTGAGGGATAGTGGCTCAGCCTCAGCTGACCCATCCTTCCCTGTGATATGTTCTGGAAGGTCTTCTTTCCTTACAGGGTTGTTCTCAGAGAGTGTTACCACCCTTTCAACAATGTTTTCCAGCTCCCGCACATTACCGGGGAAATCATATCCCATCAATGTGGTGATCGCCTCCTTGGAAAACCTCAGGTTCTTGCCATAACGGCTGTTGTACCTCTTGAGAAAGTGTTCTATAAGCAGTGGTATATCCTCCCTCCGGTTTCTCAGTGGCGGGATGTTCAGAGGAATGACAGAGAGCCTGTAGTAGAGATCCTCACGGAACCTGCCTTCCTTTACCTCCTTATGCAGGTCTTTGTTTGTGGCAGCTATTATCCTTACATCAACGGTGATGCTCTCCGTCCCGCCAAGAGGCTCAAAGGTACCATCCTGAAGCACCCTGAGTAATTTTACCTGTGTCTGAAGGGGCAGGTCTCCGACCTCATCAAGGAAGATGCTTCCTCCATGGGCAAGTTCAAACCTCCCGGGCTTCCTTTTTGTGGCCCCTGTAAAGGCCCCCTTTTCATATCCGAATAGTTCGCTTTCTATCAGGTTCTCAGGTAGTGCACCGCAGTTTATCTTTATCATGGGTTTGTCTTTCCTTGTGCTATGATAGTGTATGGTGGATGCAATCAGCTCCTTACCCGTTCCGCTTTCACCAGAGAGGAGCACCGTGGAATCCGTCCTGGAGACCCTGTCAATCAATGCGAAGAGCTTCTTCATCTCATCGCTTTCTCCTATGATGTTTGGATAACTGAAACACTGTGACAGGTCTCTTTTGAGCCTAATATTTTCTTCCCTCATGGCCTTCACCTGAAGGGCACGTTTGATTATAAGTCCAAGCTCTTCAAGGCTGAAGGGCTTTGTTATATAGTCAAAGGCACCAAGCTTCATCGCATCTACAGCATCCTTTATGGTCCCAAAGGCTGTCATCAGGATAATCACAGAGGTCTCGTCAATCTCACGAAGTCTTCTGAGCACCTCAAGCCCGTTGATATCAGGTAATCTCACATCGGTCAGCACGAGGTCAAAGGGGGTTTCTTCATAGGCATCAACACCCTGTTGACCCCTTTCACAGGACCTTACTGTATAGCCCTGGGCGGTGAGGGCATCCTCAAGGGTTACCCTCATTATCATCTCATCTTCAATCACAAGGATTCTTGGTTTCATTGCCTTCTATTTAAAGATTAACCTGAAGGTGGTTCCCTCCCCTGGTTTGCTTTCAACCCTGATCTCACCATTGTAATTCTTTACGATCTCGTAGGTCAACCACAGGCCAAGCCCCGTGCCCTCTCCAGGCTGTTTTGTTGTGAAGAAGGGATCAAAGACCTTTCCGATATTTTCCTCATCAATCCCTGTGCCGGTATCGCTGACCTCTATTATCTTCAAGCTGTCCTCGCTGTATCCCCTTATGGTGAGATGACCGCCCCCTGGCATGGCCTGGATCGCGTTGATCATAAGGTTTATCAGTATCTGCTGGAGGTCATGAGGGTCCATGATAATGGTCATCCCATCCTCTATCTCCTCCTGGTATTCAATACCGGCGTTTTTGACCCTGTACTCTACGAAGCTATATATATCCTTAAGGGCTGTTTTCAGTTCAATTATATCCGGCTCACGGGTGCTGCTTCTTGCCATCCAGAGGAGCTTTCCAACGGTGTTCTCAATCCGGTTAAGGCCATCTCTCAGGAGAGAGAGATACTTCATTCTGAAATCCTTGTTGTCTCCCATCTCTTCAAGCATCTGTACACAGTTGAAGAGTCCCCCCAGTGGATTGTTGATCTCATGGGCAACACCAGAGGCAAGTATCCCGATGGATGCGAGTTTTTCAGACTGGAGGAGTTTTTCATGTGTTCTTTTTAGTTCCTGATTTGCCTCTTTTATCCTTTCAATCATCCTGTTGAAGCTCTCGCCAAGCAGTGCAAGCTCATCCCTGCCTTTTATCTCAACCTTTACATCAAGGTTCTCACCTCCGGCACGCTCCATAGTGCGGGCAAGCTCTGTTATGGGTCTTATGAAACGCCTGCTCAGTACAAGGATGATTACAAATCCCCCAGCAAGGAAAAGAACCGTCATAATGAGTATCCTCTGGATCATGTCAGCCATTTCCTGCTCAACACCCTCCAGGGATATTCCAAACTTCAATGTACCCCATCTTTTCTTGCCGATGGAAAGGGGAGTGGCAAAATCTAAGGCCCTGTAGCCAGTTTCCCTGTCGTAGAACTCCTGTACCAGGGTCCTTTCCGAGGATAGTGCCTTTTTTGTTATGGGGTCAGAATAGGTTTTCCCGTACTCTCTGAAGTCATTATGTGAGATAACCCTACCCCGCTCATCAAGAACCATAAGATAGAGAAAATCCATATCATGCTTATTATAGATCTCGGTAATGTAATTGTCTATAAGACCACCCTCTTCAACAAGCCCGAGTTTTTCATAAATGAGGTCATTTATAAGTGGTATGGCAAGGGTCTCAGCAAAAATCCTCCCCTTCCTCTCTATCTCATTGTACAGGATGGTCTTCTCCCTGCTTATGACAATGAACCCGATAAGACCCATGAGGATTACAATGGCCAACGAGGTAATGAGGATGAACTTCTTCTGGAGGGAAAGCCTATCTATGATATCAAACATCTTAAAATCTTATCCGGGGGTGGCAGCCCATTCCGCATGTCTTTGGTACATCGTTTATCATCTTTCTTATTCCTTGATAATCGCTGTCCCGGGCATCTATAAAACCACCTCTGAGTTCAGGATCAGACTTCTCAAGATACACTTTGCCCTTGCTGGTAATTTCAAGGAGTGCCTCTTTTATCTTCTGTACCATTGTGTAGGGCGTCCTGGTTCCCACAACTACCGGTCCTGTCGGAATCGGAGCTGATTTTGCTATTATCCTGATACCAAGGGGAAGGTACTTCTCCGCAACAGACTCTCTTACAGCACCTGCATCATACTCTCCTCTTAGTACCCACTTAACCACTGAGTCGTGATAATCAAAGTTCTTGTATTTTTTCAGGTCCTTCAGATGTATCCCTGCCTCTGCAAGGAGGACCCTGGGTATTAGATTGCCCGAGGTGGAACGTGTAGAGGCAAAGGCAAAGGACTTGCCTTTCAGGTCACTGAGTTTTTTAATAGAGGAGTCCTTTCTTGTTATAATAACGCTGCGGTAGAAACCCTCTCCCTTTGCGGTTATACTCTTCAGTATCGCCGGGGTTCCGTACTTCTTATAGGCCTCCAGATATGTAAGGGGGTCAAGAAGGGCGATGTCAATCTCCCCGTTTCCTACGGCAGTCACTGTCTCTTCATAGGACCTCTTCAGCAAAAGCTCAAACCTGTAAGGGGTATTTTCTGAGAGATAATCAATCAGGGGCTGGTACTTCTCATAGGATATCCTTGGGTTATCCCTTGGTATAACACCAAAATAAAGGATGTTGGTCCTTTTGTATTTTTTTTCATCAGGAACGGTTACGGAGGAAACGACCTCTTCCATCTTTCGGATTGTATCATAATTACTGTCAGGCACCACCACAAATTTATCAATCAGCATTGCCCGGAGTATCTTCCTGCCCTTGAGGTCTTTGTGCATATTAAGCAGTAACTCTCTTATCTTTTCCTTGACAAAAGGAGATATACCTGTGGAAACCACCACAGGAGGGATTCCAAACTCCGGGGATTGTTCTATGACCCTTGTCTGCTGCACATAGGGTGAGCCCTTTTTCCTCATGTATTCATATACAAGGCTCTCCACGGCAGCACCATCAACTATCCTTTTGGCCACCAACTCAACTGACTTGTTATGGCTGTAACTGTAGATATACCTCTTGAAGAATTCCTCGGGCCTCAGGCCCTTCTTTGCAAGCCTGTATACAGGATACAGCCTTCCGGAGTTTGATTTTGGGTCTGTAAAGGCAAATACTCTGCCTCTGAGATCGTCAAAGCTCCTTATAGGGCTGTCTTTATGGACGATAATATAGGATCTGTAGAAGACCCTTCCGTTGACCTGTGGTGCCACAAGGAGTTCAACACCGAATTTTCTACGGTTTTTTACATAGGGTGCTGAACATATGAAGGCAACATCCACTTCCCCTTTCTCTAAGAGCCTGTCCATCTCGTCATAGGTCCTTCTGTGGACCATCTCAACTGGTACACCCAGACGCTCACCAAGGTAATCCACAATCTCCTGGTAATATCTGACCGCATCCACAGGTGTGATCATTGAGGCAACGCCTATTCTTACAGGCTCGGGGATCTCTTGTGCGGATGCAGTTATAGGGGTGAAGAGTATAATAAACGTAGCAATGTAGGAGATGCCTTTTTTCATTTTTTACTGCCCTTACGAACTATTATAAACAGGCCTCTGATAAAATTCAACCTGACACCTCCAACCGTCCTGATGCCCCCGGGAGGTTCTATAAAAATCCTGGACATCACACCCATGGGCAGGGTAACGGTAAAGATAACAGCCAGTACAATGCTGGAGATGGAGGGATGTCAGTGGTATTTCTCTACAAGAAAGCTGTCTGACCGGAGATATTCTATTGCCCTGTTGATATGCTCTCTGGTACCAATAAGCCACAGGATGTCCCCTTCTCTGAGTTCAACAGACGGTGCGGGGTTCTGGATAACCTCCTCACCCCTCTTGATTGCTATTATCGTGGCCCCGGTCCTTTCCCTGAGATTCAGCTCTTTGATTGAGTGTCCTGCAAGGGGCGAATCCCTGTCAATCAGATAGGTTTCTGTCTCCAGATCCTTCAGAATCTCCATTTTCTCCCTGAAGAGTCTTCTTGAGACCTCGGGAAGTCTCAGGACACTGTAATTGTCAGCCCTGATAGCAGCGATATACCCCTCTATCTGATTCCGCGGTACCCCGTAATTGCTCAAAACCCTGGAGAAGATCTCTATGGATGTCTCAAACTCCTCGGGAATCACCTCCTCTGCCCCGAGTCTCTTCAGCTCCTCCACCTCTGAAAGATATCTTGTCCTTACGATTATATATATATCCGGATTCTCCATCTTTGCGATTGATACAATCCGTCTTGTAGCCACAGGATCAGATATGGCTATCACAAGCATACGTGCCTTCTTTATACCCATTTTATGAAGGATCTCGGCGGATGCACCATCCCCGTAGTATATAGGCTCGCCTTTCTTCTTCATGGTATTAACCGTCTCTGAATTAAGCTCAAGCACCACATAGGGTATTTCTGCACTCCTCAGTACCCTTGCCAGGTTCCTGCCATTCAATCCAAAGCCAATGAGTATCACATGATCCTCTTTCCTCACAGAAGACGCCTTCATCGGGTAGTCCCTGTCTGCCCTGTCAAGCCATTTCAGTATCTTCAGCGAGGAGAGCCATGACGAGATGGGTGAGGCATACTTCAGGGCAAAGGGGGTGAAAAACATGGTTATCACTGATGCGGAGAGGAAAACCTGGTATAACTCGTCTCCTATCAATCCAGCGGTCCTGCCAGAAAGGGCAAGTACAAATGAGAACTCCCCGATCTGGGCAAGTCCAACCCCTGTATGAATCCCCACTCTCAAGGGGTAGTTGTTCAACAGTACGGAAAGACTGCCTGTTAACAGTTTTATAGCCAGAACGGCAAAAACGACCAATACTATTCTGAAGGGGTTGTTTATGAGATATTGCATATTGAAGAGCATCCCGATTGATACAAGAAAGAGAGCCATGAAGATCTCCTTGAGCGGCAGGATGTCTGATATGGCCTGATAGGAGTACTCTGATTCAGATATGGCAAGACCTGCCAGGAATGCCCCGAGGGCAAGGGAAAGACCAGCCCCCGATGTTATGAAGGCAATACTGAATATAAGGAGGATGATTGTTATAATGAACAGTTCCCGCATCCTTGTCTTCACAATCTGGTTCAGCAGATAGGGTATCACCCATCTTGCCCCAACCAGAACAGCTGAAACAATAAAGACAGCCTTGAATATCCGGGTCAATATATCCATGGCCTTTACATCCATCTCCGCAAGGAGGGGAACAAGAAGCATCATTGGCACAACGCAGAGATCCTGGAAGATCAATATCCCCACCATCATCCTGCCATGGGGAGTGTCTGTCTCTCCTCTGTCAGCAAGCATCTTGAGGATTATTGCGGTACTGCTGAGGGCTACCAGGAAACCTATGAATACCGACTTTCTGATATCATAGGTTACAAGATAAGACAGTGCAGAGGACAGCAGCACCGTGAGTAAGACCTGCAGACCTCCTCCCAATAACGCCCTTCTCATGGCAAGGAGTTTCTTCAGTGAGAACTCTATACCTATAGTGAAAAGGAGCAAAATAACGCCTATCTCGGCCAGTATCTCAATGAGATGGGTATCCTTTACAAGCCCGACCCCGTAAGGCCCCACAATAGCACCGGCGATCAGGAAACCCACAAGGGAGGGGACATTAAGCCTGTTCAGTATCAGTATAACCACCGCTGATATACCAAACACAATAACAAGTGACTTCAGGAATTCCGGTTCCATATAACTACCTCGCCTGTTATTTTCTCAATAGTATTTTAATGAAGATGGCCTATATAAATCTAATAAATAATCACATCAGAAAGGGTACCGGCACTTATATCCATGATTATCAACCACCTGAACAGCGCTGGCACCCTCCGTAAAGGGGCTATCTTTGCACTTGCCGATGCTGTGTTCTCTGCCGCCTCAAATTCACGTGGAACCCTTGCAATGATTGTGAATCTCTCCATCGGGAAGAAAGTTCTTAGAGGGGATCCTATCCAGGAATTTTTCTGGCGGTCCCAAGGGGACTCGAACCCCTGTTTCCGACGTGAGAGGCCGGTGTCCTAGGCCACTAGACGATGGGACCGCTTGAAATAAGGAATGGCTGGGGAGAGAGGATTCGAACCCCTACAAGCAGATCCAGAGTCTGCCGTCCTGCCATTAGACGACTCCCCAAACGGTATTAAATATAATAAAATTTAGACCCAATTTATGTCAATCTTCCTCAAGCTGCCAAATTTTAAGTAAATGAGTGGATGAGTGGATGGGTTAGCAGTAAGCAGTAAGCAGTAAGCAGTGAGCAGTTAGCAGTGAGCAGTAAGCAGAGGCCTCCGAAAAATCGCAGATTTTTCGGAGTATAAAGAGGTGGTTCATGGTAATGTCAACCTTTTTGTGTAAATTCTTTTAAGGGTTTCATTCCCCATTGTTTGTTAAGATGACTCAATACAGCATATACAATTCTCTCAATGCTCTGGTCATGATTAAAACAACTCATAGGTTTTGTCCGTCGTCTTACCTCTCTAAATGCTCTTTCTATTACGTTTGTTGTTCTAACCTTGATCCATATCTCAGGAGGGCAATCGTAGAAATTCAGAAGCTCATCAATATCCTTCTCTATACACCTTACCGCCTTCGGCGCTATAGCCCTCCACTTCTTCTCCCATCTGCTGTATGCTTGCTCTGCCTCTTTCTTACCCTTTGCATTGTATATTGCCCTGGCCTCTTTTATACACTCATCCCTGTCTTTCTTTTTAAGATAATTGGCTACATTCCTGAGCTTGTGAGCCCAGCAACGTTGCCTCTTTACAAAGGGAAATACCAGATCTACAGCATTCTCAAGCCCTGCATTGCCATCTGTCACTACCAGCGATAAACTCTCACCACTTATCCCTCTCCTCCATAGCCCTATGAGAAACCTCCACCACCTCCTCTCGCTCTCCGCGCTTGTTACCATAAAGTCTATAAGCTCCCTCTTGCCATCTACCCTTATCCCGTATGCTACAAGTACTACCCTCTTCTTTGCCCCAAACCCTGTCTTCTTCTTTAACACTATCCCGTCAAGAAATAAATATAAATACCTGTCTCTAAGTGCCCGCTCATGATACCTCTTTACCTCTATATCCAGACTCTTGGCTATATTGGATATCGTCTGCGCACTTACCCCTTCCCCTAACAATGGCCTTAATGCCTCGGCTGTAAGCCGCGTCGAAGCTCCATATAGAAATATCTTTAGAAGGGCTGCATCTATTTCCTCAACTCTCTGCTTGTATCGTGGTATTATCCCACTCTCATAACCCTTCCCCCTTATCCTCGGCATCCGAATCTGTAACCTCCCATCCTTAAGTACTATCCACCTCTTCCAGTATCCATTCCGATAACCCTTACGCCCCTCTGTCCGTTCATATGACTTGCATCCTGTCAGCATCGTCCTCTCTGCCTCCAATGCCCCTTCAATAAATCTCCTCCTGAATTCCTTTGTCGCTTCTTCCTCCATCTGCCAAAAATCCATCGCCCACTTGACTTCCTTCCATAAATCTGGTACTCTTACTTCTGTTAAGTCCTTCATCGGGTGTATTCCTCCTTCCTTTTGTTTTTTCCCAAACAATGGAGAATACACCCTCCCTTTCACTTCTTGCAAGTTTTTACACATAAGATTTTACACTACCGTGGTTCATCATGGCATTGATGCACCCCCACCTTCATCCTCCCCCTTCAAGGGGGAGGTTTGGAGGGGGTGGTCTTTTGAGGCTTAGGTGGTTAGACTGTTTCCTGTCAAGCCCAGAGGGCATGCCTGCTCGGATAATCCAGTTGTTGTTTTGCCTTGGACTGTCGGATCAAGTCCGACAGTGACATGCTATCTTTATTGTCATTCCCTGGCTTGACCAAGGAATCTAAAAAGACCATGGATTGTCGGGTCGGAGCCCGACAATGACAGGGTTGGTTGTGGATCGTGGGGCCTTGCACGACAGTGATAATAGAATCAATTAACAAGCTGTGTGTCTGCCTCTCTGACAAAGTACCCCGTGGTCTCATCATCAAAGAGACAGAACTCAATCAACTCAAGAGAGGTATCAGGGTTTTCATCAACAAACCTCTTTGCCTCCCTTATAAGTATATGGGCGCAC
>DROX01000121.1 GCA_011321725.1 Nitrospirota bacterium
ACCGTTTCCTTTACCCTATGACCCTTGACCACTTGAACCCTTTATATCAATGCCATGATGAACCACCTCTGGGCCTTTATTACTTTTTGGCCCTTTTTTCTTTTCAAAGGTGTGGTGCTTATTTTTCTTCGGCACCCTGCCTTGTTTTGTAAAAGTGAAATTATTTTGGACACTGCTGAATAAAACAAGAATTCAAGCCCGGATTCTTAGTGGCTTAGATATTCAAGAAATCTCTCGGCCAGACTGTCTGGTTCAGGTAAACGGTGTGCTTCAAGCCTTCCCTTGTAGAGTTTTATCTCATCCTCTATCTCTCTGATCCCCTCAACCAGGATGAACCTTAAAAGCCCGTCACCCCTCTCTGGCCGGGCACTTCTGAGCCGCTGACGCATTGTCATGAAATAGCAGTAATAAAAGAGGTCCTCTGAGACAGGATATCTGTGAATCAGTACCGCCTCCCTTGCTACTTTGAGAAAATAAAGTTTCTCCGAGGCGGTAAACTCTCTCAGGAACTTTTTCTTGAGTTCATCCCTTAATACAAGGTCGTCTTGCATAAGACCGCTCCCTATGAAAAAGTAGCTCCATACATTGATGACCCAAATATACTATAATTAAATTATACAATATGGGAGTGAATGCTAATATCAGGAGGGGTTGGTTGTTATTGTCATACCAGTTTAAAACCGGAGGTATCTTCTGTGAATGGCAGTGGCACAAAGATCCTCATTGTTGATGATGAGGAGAGTCTGCGCAGCCTGATAGAAATCTATCTGAGCAATAACAACTATGAGGTGATATCAGCATCAAACGGCAGGGAGGCCCTTGAGAAAATAGACAGGGACAAACCTGAGATCATTGTCTCCGATATAATGATGCCGGAGATGGACGGCTATGAACTCCTTGGCATCCTGAAAGGTTCTGCTGAGTATTCTGATATCCCTGTCATCATGCTCACCTCCATGGATGAGGATATGGACAAGATACACGGCCTGAGCGCAGGTGCTGATGACTACATGACAAAGCCCTTTAACATGGAGGAACTCCTGTTAAGGATTGAAAAACTCCTTTTCTTAAAGCGCAGGATAGCTGGAGCAGAATATCGTTTTACAGAATCACAAAAGCTCCTTGACCTTACCAAGGAGGAGCTGCTGAAGGCCCATAAACAGCTGAAGAAGATCATGCTTGAGTCCCTTGAAGGACTTGTAACAGCACTTGAGGCAAGGGACAAATACACAAGGGGTCACTCTGAAAGGGTGGCAGCATACGCAGGCGGAATTGCCCGCGAGATGAATCTGGACAACATTGATACAATTATCATTGCAGCACGTCTCCACGACATAGGCAAGATAGGCGTAAGGGATAATATCCTCTACAAAGGCGAGAAGCTCACAAAGGAGGAGAAGGCTATCATTGAAGCACACCCCGTAAAGGGGGCCGAGATTATAGGAAAGATAAGTTTTCTCCGAGATATCGTACCTGCGGTGAAGTACCACCATGAGAGATATGATGGAACCGGTTTCCCCGAGGGCCTGAGGGGGGATGAGATACCCCTTGCGGCAAAGATAATAGCCGTGGCAGACACCTTTGATGCCATCACCACTGACAGACCATACAGGAAGGGCCTTGATTTTGATCATGCCCTGAACGAGCTGCAGGGTAATGCCGGTACCCAGTTTGACCCTGTGGTAATTGAATATTTCCTTAAAATCCTCAATACAAAATAGTCATGGGCAGGCTTCTTACAATAGGCAGGCTTTCAAAAATCTCTCATCTTCCCATTGAGATGGTCCTCTTGTGCAGGAGCAACGAAAAGACAGGGGAATGTCCCGTACTCAAATCCCTTGATGTGACCACCAGAAAAAACCCTTGACCCTGGAGTATACTCCAGGGTTTATAATGTTAAGTGGTTGGAAGAAACCGATCCAGATAAAAAAGAGCATGATGCTATTTGGTGCATTCCCATGGGCTGTTTGAAATAAAGAACAAGGAGAAACCAATGCAATACGAACTGATTGTAATAGGCGGTGGTGCGGCAGCCTTTGCAGCTGCCCACAGGGCAGAAAGGCTGCAGAGAAAGACCCTTATCATTAACGACAGCTCAATCCTTCCGCTGGGTGGCACCTGTGTTAACGTAGGGTGTATCCCCTCAAAGATAATGCTGCATCAGGGAGAGCTCTTCTATCAGGCAATGAAAAACCGGTTCAGGGCACTCTCACTTTCAGGCAGTGCCGAATTCGTAGAGGCCCTACGTGAGACCCGTGAGATGGTAGAGGGGTTCCAGCAGAAAAACTATCTCAATGTAATAAACACACAGGAGTATGTGGACTACATTGAAGGGCATGGGGTCTTTAAAGACCCTAACAGTGTAGTAGTGAATGATAAAGAGTTCAGTGCAGAATACTTTCTTATAGCAACAGGTGCCTCAACCTTCGTGCCTCCTCTGGAAGGAATAGACGAGATAGGATACCTCACAAACAGGACTGTATTCAGTCTTGATAAAAAACCAGCCTCAATAATAATACTTGGTGGTGGTCCTGAGGCAATGGAGTTTTCACAGATATTCCACCGCTTCGGGATAAAAACAACCCTGATTCAGCGCTCTGAAAGGGTCCTCACGAAGTTTGATGCAGTTGTGGCAGGAAAACTCCAGGAGTATCTGACAGAAGAGGGCATAAGGATAATTACAGGCACAAAACTCCTTGAGGCAAAAGGAACCGGCGAGGGGGTGGAGATCCTCTTTGAAAAGAAGGACAAGGCAATACAATCCCTACAGGCAGAGGCTGTGCTTGTGGCAACAGGACTCAGGGGAAACACCGACACCCTTGGGCTTGAAAAGGCAGGGGTTGAGACCGACGAAAAAGGCTTTGTTAAGCTAAACGAGTTTTTACAGACAACAAAGCCCCATATATATGCTGCAGGTGATGTTACCGGGATCATGCCCCTTGAGACAGTGGCTGCCAAGCAGGGAAGCATGGCAGTGCAGAACATGTTTGAGAATAAAAAGAAGGGGATTGATTACAACATCATCCCGCGGGCGGTATTCACATCTCCCGAGCTTGCCTCTGTGGGTCTGACAGAGGAGGAATTCGCAGAGAAATACAATGTCTGCCTCTGCAGGACCATCTCCCTGGAGCATGTTGAAAAGGCAGCTCTAATGAAAGACACCAGGGGAGTTGTCACGATGGTAATCCATCCAGAGACAAAGGAGGTTGTGGGAGTGCATATGGTCGGCCCCCGTGCATCAGAGATAATCACCACGGCC
>DROX01000122.1 GCA_011321725.1 Nitrospirota bacterium
ATCCTGACCATGAGCTTTATACTGATCGGCGCCATATCAGGTGCAAAATTCCTTCAGTGGCGGCTCATGAGAAGCATCTGAAATGATGATCAATCTGGTTATAAAGAACAGGATAGTCAGGGCGGTTATCATAGTCCTACTCTGCCTTCCACTGTTAAGGTGTGCCACTGTAAGGTCATCTGAGAAGGCTCAGCTGGGCAGATGCAGGGAACCTGTTGTTATCAAAAGTGTGAGAGGAAATTTTGATGATGTCTGGGAGAGTCTGAAGATGGCCCTCAACGAGAGGGGTCTTGTGGTGTCAAGTGTCTCCCATGTGTGGGATATGCTGGAGAGGACGGGCAGGGTACTTAATAGAACGAAGAGGATATACGGGCAGGCAAAGGTCATGGAGTTCTGTAGTGCCGTCATATCAAGAAACATGCTTGAGCGGAATCCCCATTTTATCTCTTTCTGCCCCTACCAGATAATGGTCTATACACTCCCTGACAATGAAAACAGGGTCTATCTGTCATACAGGAGGCTCATCTGGAAGGATGAGAAGGACAGGGATGTCCTTGATGCGGTGGAGAGGTTGCTTGAGGGCCTTGTGGATGATGTTGTCCAGGAGTACGGTGAATACAGATAGCTTCATTTTGGAGCATAAACATTTGAAACTATAAGAAGGAGGAGTCTTATGTCTGAGATCAAGGCTGACAAGGTTGTGGATGCAAAGGGTATGAACTGCCCCATGCCTGTCTTGAAGACAAAGAAGGCACTTGATGAACTCTCATCAGGTGAGGTGCTGGAGGTAACGGCTACTGACCCGGGCTCTGCCTCTGATATCCCGGCATTACTTAAGAGGCTTGGCCATGAGCTGATCTCAAGCTCTCAGGAGGGTGGCGTATTCACCTTTTATATCAGAAAGAACTAAATTCAGGAGGTCTCTCGGAGATGAAGTTAGGGATCCTGGTGAACACAGAGAATCATCTGGATGATATCATTGGCATCACAAGGGCAGCATTGAAAAAGGGGCACGAGGTGATTATTTTTGCCATGGATGCAGGCACCCGGTTACTTGAGAGGCAGGAGTTCAGCGACCTCTCCAGGGAGGAGGGTGTCTCCATGAGCTTCTGTGACCACAGTGCAAAGCATGTGGGCGCAAATACGGAGGGACTTGGTAGCGAGATCGTCTGTGGCAGCCAGTACAACAACGCAGTGATGATCCATGATGCAGACAAGTTGATAGTACTCTGAGGTCCAATCAGCCTCACCTCTGTGTGGGGCTGGTTGCCTTCCCCCTAAAGATGGAGTTTCAATCTCAGGTATTCCAGTAAAAGCCGTGGATAGGTCTTGATGTTGAAGAGTATATTCATCATGTTGTAACATTCATGGCTGCAGTAGCAACCCCTGTCATCTATCATTTGGAGGATATCCCCTGTGGAAGGTGCATCTAGTAGCTTCTTTATATCATAGCCGCTGTCCCTTATGTTACCCAGGGGGGTTGTAAAGGATTCACAGGGATATAGCCTTCCGTCCTCGGTCATCACCAGTGTGAGGCGACCTGCCACACAGCCAAGGAGCTGCCTCCTCTGGATCAAGGTCCTGTAGATGATACGCCTCTGCAGGATATCCTGTGCAGACTTAAGGGCTGCACCCCTGAAGGAATACCTCTGGGTGATGCCCCTTCTTATGTTTTTATTGAGCATCTCTGAGACCAGTAGATACCGCTCAGGTGATATTCCATTAAGCCCCTCTCCCCTGACAACCGATACTGTATGTGTCTTTATCCCCTCCATTCGGGTTACCTCCTCTATGAGCCCTTCAATCTCCCCCTCGTTTTCCCTGCACAATACGGTGTTTATCCCTAATTCAAGGTTCCTGTGCCTGTCAAGCAAGGCCCTGAGATTGCCGTAGGTCTTCATGACAAGCTCATATGCGCCATTTACCCCCCTCATTCTGTCATGGGTCTCTTTGAACCCATCAAGGGATAGCTTTACCGTAATAACGCTTCCGGGGCACAGCCTGAGTATCTCCTCCACCCTGGTGGATATCCTCTCAGGCATGAGGCCATTGGTGGAGTACAGTATTACCGATGGTCTTGTATACCTGTAGAATAGCCCGGTGATATCCACTATCTCATCCCTGAGAAAGGGCTCACCACCAGAGAATGATAGCCAGAGGAGGCTACCAATTCCCCTGACGACCCTTTCAATCTCCTCAAGGGATAATTCGTCAGCTGCTTCAGCCGCTGTTAATGGATTTTGCAGATAAAAACAGAAGGGACACCTGGCATTACACCTCCTGGTCACAAAGAAGGTGAACTGGATGGGCCTTGCCTTGTAAAAGATAAAGGGTATGTATCTCAGGGGTGTATACATCAGGGAGAACTGCCCTTTTTAAGGATATAACACAACAGCCCGAGCCCCCCGCCGGTGATCACCGAGAGGGGATAGATAAACTGGTAATACATCAAGGATTTTAAAGCAAAAAATATGCCTCCTGCCCTGTAGAATGCGCTGAACAGCCTCCTGTTTATATAGAGATCAGACAGGAGTGCAAGTACCAGAAGAGGCAGTGAGATGGCATAGTTGCTGGCCAGTGCGAAATACAGGAGGAGGATCTCAATAATGTAAAAAACACCGTGGGTCTTCAGCTCTATTGAGGCTGTACCTGAGTCCCTCATCATATCCTTCCGCTTAAGTGAGTAGAGGGTCCAGTAGAGGGATTTTCTGAAACCGTTTTTCAATGACTTCAACAGATCATAGTTGAATATGTGGGCAACCTGAAGCCCCGGGTCCATCAGCAGCCTGTAGCCCCTCTGTCTTGCCCGGTGACTGAATTCCACATCCTCAAGTATGGGCAGGCTTTCCGCATCAAATCCTCCAATGTCAAAGAAGTCAGACCTCTTGATTGCCATCGCATGGGTGGGTATATAATCCGGGCTTTCAGCATGCTTTGTCTCTGAGTAGTGTATGAATACAGACTGGAAATCACTGAAGAACCTCCTGTCCTGAGACAGGGGGGTATAGGTGCCTCCCAGTATATAGCCATTCTTTGAGGATTCAAAGAAACCCCTTATCCTCTCAAGTGTGCCAGGTTGTAGCAGACAGTCTGAGTCAGTAAAGAATATTATTTCACCCCTTGCCTTCCGGGCACCATGGTTTCTTGCTGCGGCAGCACCTGAGTGTTCCTCCAGCCGGTAGAGCCTGCAGGGGAATTCCTTGATTATCTCTGGTGAATCGTCCTCAGAACAATCATCAACAACTATTACCTCATAGTTGTTGAATCTTGAGGAGAAGACAGAATCAAGGCATGCAGAGATGGTCCTTGAACTGTTGAAGTTCGGAATCACCACAGAGATCAGGACACCCATTATCTGATTATAAAAAATCTGTAGGGATTAAAGCCAAAAAACAGTTTTTTCTTCTCATCCGATCCGGATCTGTCCAGAATGGGACAGCCTTGGGTAAGCCGTTGTCCATATAAGGACAAAGACGCAGCTTTTTCAGCTAAATTTTACAGGATTATCCATGGTATATAACTTGCTTTTATGGAGATATAAAAATTGCCCTCAT
>DROX01000123.1 GCA_011321725.1 Nitrospirota bacterium
AGAGGTGGTTCATCATGGCATTGATATAAAGGGTTCAAGTGGTCAAGGGTCATAGGGTAAAGGAAACGGTTACATCCTGTTACTTAACTTGAACCCTTGAATCCATGAACCCTTCTCACTTTCATGAGGTGCCCTGCCTTGTAGAATTTTATATTGGGCAGGTATGATAATACAATTAATCCGGAGGTATCTCTTGTATCCTGAATGGTTGAAACGGTTATCTGTAGTGATCCCGCTCTATAATGAAGAAGAGAATGTTGAGGAGCTCCATGAAAGGCTCACAGGGGTTCTTGCTGCACTGCCCTTTGAGTATGAAATCATCTATGTGGATGACGGAAGCACTGACAACACCCCCTATCTGCTGGAAAAGATATCCTCAGAGGATGAGCATGTGCTTGCCATGAGCCTGAGGAGAAACTTCGGCCAGACCGCTGCCTTTGCAGCAGGCTTTGATTTCTGCCGCGGGGATGTCATAGTAACAATGGATGGTGACCTCCAGAATGACCCTGCAGACATTCCGAGGCTGCTCCAGCACATTGATGGATACGACCTTGTCAGTGGCTGGCGAAAGAACAGGAAAGACCCCTTTCTCTCAAGAAGGCTTCCCTCAATGATTGCCAACTGGCTGATAAGCAAGGTCACGGGTGTGAAACTACATGATTACGGCTGTTCCCTCAAGGCATATAAAAGAGAGGTGATAAAGAATCTCAACCTCTACGGGGAGATGCACAGGTTTATACCTGCAGTGGCAAGCTGGTACGGTGTGAGATTCACCGAGGTGGAGACAACCCATCATCCCAGAAAAAGGGGAAAGTCAAAGTATGGTCTTTCAAGAACCGTGAAGGTTATTCTTGACCTGATAACCGTGAAGTTTCTGCAGAGCTTCTCCACAAAACCGATCCAGTTTTTTGGTTCCTTTGGTCTGCTCTCTGGATTTATAGGGTTTCTTATCTCCCTCTACCTTACGATACGAAAGATCTTCTATGGAGAGGACATCGGTGGGAGACCTCTCCTGCTACTTGGCGCACTTCTCATCATTGTAGGAATACAGCTGATCGGTATGGGTCTCATAAGCGAGATGCTTGTGAGGGTCTATCACGAGAGCCAGAAAAAACCAATTTATGTAATAAAGCGTATCCTTGGAAAGAAAGAAAAATAAAGCCATCCTCCTGGCACTGAAGAGCCTTGTCAGTATCTCTGTACTGACCCTGATTGTCAGCAAGATCGGCCTTGACAGTATAGTCAATACATTAAGGAATCTCAATCCCTTTTATTTCATCATGGCCTCTCTGTTATACATAGGTTCCATATACGCCTCAAGCATCCGCTGGAGGGTTCTGCTGAAGGTGGAGGGGATAGAGAATATGGAGATTAACAGGTTATTCTCTCTTTATCTTATCGGCTCTTTCTTCAATAACCTTCTGCCAGGAATTATCGGAGGTGATTCAGTGAGAATTTACTATCTTTATAAAGATATCCAGAAGGGTTCATCCTCCCTTGGCTCTGTACTGGCAGACCGCTACACAGGGTTTGTTGCCCTCTTACTGCTGGGGCTTCTGGCATTATCAATAAAATTCCGTGAAATAGAGGGTACGGGGGTTGAGTATCTCCTGCTGATTATTACGTGCTTGTTCGTTGTGGGAAGCATCCTCTTTTTCAGGTTCAGGATAGGCGACAGGTTCGGAACCCTCAGGGGCTTTTATGACTATTTTCACAGGCTCTTTCATCAACCCTCCATATTCCTTCACTCCATTGCATACTCCCTTCTTGTACAGATCTTTATTGTATTGTCTGTCTTCTCCATATCAGTGGGAATGAATCTTGAGGTATCCCTTTTTGATATCTTTCTTCTGCTGCCCATTGTGGTTACAGTTACAACCGTTCCCGTCTCCCTCTCCGGTATAGGTCTGAGGGAGGGGGCATTTATAATCCTTTTCGGAAAGGTTGGTTTGAGTCCCGAGAATGCCACGGCACTTTCCTTCACCTGGTTCCTGTCATACTCCATTGCTTCATTAACAGGTCTTATCTTTTATCTCCAGTGGAGGTCTAAAGATGGATAAGGGGGTTCTCACATCAAGGCAGAACAAAACGATAAAGCGGTATTTCAAGATCCTTGAGAGGCCTGAAAAGTTCTCCCCCCACGGAGATACCCTTGAAGGGGAGGTTGTTATTGAAGGCCCCAGGGTCATATCCATGGCCTTGAATTCCAGGGCAAGAATTGTCAATGTTGTTGTAACAGAAGAGTTTCTCAGGCAGGACAAATTCCATGATACTGTGGATAGCCTGCTTTCAAAGGGGATACCTGTGAACATGGTTGATGAAAAACTCATGAAAGAACTCTCTCAAACAAAGACACCGCAGGGGATTATGGCACTCTGCAAGGTGAGGGCCTATTCTCTGAAGGATATTAAAGATATCCCGGAAGGATTCATAGTTGTCTCTGATGGCATCCAGGACCCTGGCAACATGGGCACACTGATAAGGGCAACCGATGCAGCGGGTGTAGGGTGTTTTATCTCTCTCAAGGGATCAATCAGCCCTTATAATCCGAAGACCATCAGGGCCTCTGCTGGCAGTGTCTTTAACATAAGCATTATACTAAGCACTGCGGAGTCCTTTATAGAATGGAGGCGGCAGAGTGGTATCCCTCTGGTAATCACAGAGCCGGGGGCAGAGAGAACAATCTATGACTATATACCCTCTGGCAGGGAGGCCTTTGTCTTTGGCAATGAGACCCGTGGTGTGAGGGAGGAGATAAGGAAGGAGGCCTCTTTTTCACTGAGCATTCCCATCTATGGAAAGGCGGAAAGTCTGAATGTGGCAATGGCAGGTTCCATATTGCTTTATGAGATGGTAAGAAAGATTAAAACGAAATAAACGAAATAGACCAAGTCAACGAAACAAACCAGACAGACGAGATATACAACACTTACCAGGCCAGAAAATGGCTCATCTGTCTCAGGCTACAAAGCTATTCCTTCTCTGTCAACTGATATACCTCTATGGCAACCTCGGGGCAGAAGGTTGCACACAACGCACAGCCTGTACATTCATCCATTGAAACAACCTTTGCAGGATAATAACCGCTGGAATTGAAATCACTATCAATCTCAATTATCTTCTTTGGACAGGCGATCACACAGAAACCACACCCCTTGCAGAGTTCTCTATCAATCCGGATCTCGCCTTTCATATAACCTCCTGTTCCTTTATTTTTATCAACTCCTCTGCATGTTCAAGTGATGCCCTGGTGACAGAGCCACTGAGCATGCGGGCAAGCTCCTCAACCCGCTCTTTATTATCAAGTGCCCTTACAACCACCGCTGTGGATGCCCCATCTGTTCTCTTACTTATACTGATGTGATGGTCAGCCCTTGCTGCAATCTGGGGTAGATGGGTTATGCATATCACCTGATGCCCTCTGGAGAGATTCTTTATACGTCTGCCTACTGAGTCGGCTGTCTTTCCTCCCACCCCGGCATCTATCTCGTCAAATATCACGACAGGCACCCTGTCAACATCGGTGAAGATGCTTTTCAGTGCCAGCATTACCCTGGAGAGTTCCCCTCCAGAGGCAACCCTGTTTAAAGGACGCGGAGGTTGTCCCGGATTGGCTGAGAAGAGGAATTCCACATGGTCCTTCCCTGAAGAGGAAAGGGGTATGTCCTTTATCTCCACCTTGAAGAGAGGGTGCTGGAAGGCAAGCTCTCTGAGCAACTCCTTCATCCTCTCCTCTATGATCTTTGCAGTCTCTCTTCTTTTGGCACTGAGCATATCCGCCTTCTCATTAAGCTCTTCATACAGGAGCTTCATCTCCTTCTCAAGGCCTTCAAGGCTTTCCTCAATGCCCGTCAGTTCCTCAAGTTCCTTTGCTGCCTCATCCCTGTATCGCAGAATAGTCTCTATACCCTCACCATACTTGCCCTCAAGCCTTTCTATGAGGGCAAGCCTTTTTTCCACAAAGTCAATCCTCTGGGGATCAATATCATACCTTTCACGGAAATCCCTGAGCAGATAGAATGCCTCCTCAACAAGTGCCTCAGCCTCCTTTAACAGTCTTTTTATCTCTTCAGTAGAGCTGTCATGCCTTGAAATCTCCTCCATGTTCCTTGAGACCTCTCCAAGCAGATCAAGCACTGCCCTGTCGCCTTCCCTGAGAAGATGGATGGAGCCCTCGGTGAGTTCCCTGAGCTTTGAGAGATTCATCAATATGGAGCGTTCCTTTGTGAGTTCATCCTTTTCCTCAGGTGCCAGGGCTGCATCATCAATCTCCTGGATCTGGAAATTAAGGAGATCTATCCTGTGAGCCCGTTCCCTTGTGCGGGCCTTGATTGTTTCAATCTCCTCTTGCAGTTTTCTGTACCTGTTGAATAGCTGATTGACCTCATCAGAGAGTTCCTGCAGATTACCAAACTCATCAAGCACCCTCCTCTGGGATGAGGTATTAAGAAGGCCCTGGTGTTCGTGCTGCCCGTGGATGTCCACAATTGTCTGGAAGATCTCTATCAGTTTGTTCAGGGTTATGGGCGAGTCATTAAGATATACCCTGCTTCTGCCAGACCTGGAAATGACACGCCTTACAATCAGGTATTCATCAACAGGAACATCCATCTTTTTGAGAATATCAGTGTTATCTAAATCAAATATGCCCACTATATGCGCCTCTTCTGCAGCAGTTCCAACAAAATCTGTGCTTGCCCTGCCACCCACAAGGAGTTCAATGGCATTAACAATGATGGATTTGCCTGCACCTGTCTCACCAGTGACCACATTAAGACCACTGTGGAAATCCAGGGTGAGGTCATTGACTATGGCAAAATTCTTTATACTAATCTCTTTCAGCATCTTTCCTTCGTAAATCCCTTCAAAGACACCACCCACCTATCTTCCCTTGGCCTTGTCATTCTTCTATCACCGACAGGTTGATAAAGTTCATACCACTGCGTTTAGCATTTCTTCCTTATACTTACAGATGGATCTGTGTATACTATATCTCTTTCGTCTCTTTTATGATAAAATAATACGATTAAATTTTTTAATAAACTATTATATGACAGAGATATTTTACCAGGAAATGTCTTTATTGGAAAATCTGAGCAACATCCACAAGAGGATATGCCATGCTGCCATGCGTGCTGGACGGGACCCTTCGGAGGTTAAACTCCTTGCGGTCACCAAAACAATAAGTCCTGATATAATAAAGGAGGCAATAGAGCTTGGCGTAAGGCTCATAGGTGAAAACCGGGTGCAGGAGGCAAGGGAAAAGATTGAATTCCTCAGAGGACAGATCCCCGACACTGTGCAGTGGCATATGATCGGACATCTTCAGAAGAACAAGGTGCGGGCTGCTGTAGGGCTCTTTGATATGATACAGTCTGTGGACTCACCGGAGCTTGCAAGGAGGATAGACAGGGTTGCCTCTGAGATGGGCAAGATTCAACCAGTGCTTGTCCAGGTAAAGCTATCGGAAGAAGTGACAAAGCATGGTGTGGAAACCGACAGGGTCTTTGATCTTCTTGAAGAGATCAGGGGGCTTAAAAACCTTGAGCTTCAGGGTCTCATGACGATACCACCCTTTTTTGAGGACCCTGAGAAGGCAAGGCCCTATTTCAGGGGATTACGTGAGATAAAGGAAGAGGCTGAAGTAAGGGGCTTCTCTCTACCCGAGCTATCAATGGGCATGACAGGTGACTTTGAGGTGGCCATAGAGGAGGGTTCCACAATGGTAAGGATTGGCACTGCAATCTTTGGAAGGAGGCATTACAGATGATAGGTTTTATTGGCGGCGGTAACATGGCCGAGGCAATAATCTCGGGCCTTAAAAAGGGTGGCAAAGAGGGGATAATAGTCTCTGACCTCAACCCCGGAAGGCTGGATTACTTAAAAGAACGATACAGTATAAAGGCTGCCGGGTCAAACAGGGAGGTCCTGAGCAGTGCCAGAACCATTGTGCTTGCCGTAAAGCCACAGCATATGGACAGCGTGCTTGATGAGATAAAGGAGGCTGTATCAAGGGAACACCTCTTTGTTTCCATAGCAGCAGGGATATCCATCTCCTATATTACTGAAAGGCTTGGCACAGAGCGTGTCGTGAGGGTCATGCCCAATACCCCTGCACTTGTGGGTGAGGGTATGAGCGTCATTGCCTTCTCCGGAGCTATAAGGAAAAAGGAGAAGACAGGGGTTTTAAAGATCTTCAGGGCCATTGGCAAGACAATGGAGTTAGCCGAAGAGCTTATGGATGCTGTTACCGCCCTGAGTGGAAGTGGTCCGGCATTTTTTGCCCATTTCATTGAGGCCATGGTTGAGGCAGGTGTCAGAATGGGCCTGCCCTATGAAGAGTCCCTTTCACTTACACTTCAGACAGCCACTGGCACGATAAGGCTGCTTGAGAGCGGCAAGTCCACATTTGAGCTTAAAAGGATGGTTACATCACCCGGGGGTACCACTGCAGAAGGGCTTTTTGTAATGGATCATGGTGCCCTCAAGGCCACAGTGAAGGATGCAATAGAGGCTGCAACGTCAAAATCTAAAGAGCTATCAAGGAGGTAGCCATGTTTGTTATCGGGAATCTCTTCATTGCCATAGGAAATGTACTTGATATACTCCTCACAATATATATGTGGATCATAATTATTTCCGCAATAATTAGCTGGGTCAATCCAGATCCCTATAATCCGATTGTGAGATTTCTCTATGGTGCAACAGAGCCTGTCTTGAGACCCATAAGGAGAAGACTTGGCATATTCGGTGGTATAGACTTTTCACCATTAATAGTCATACTGGCAATATTGTTCATCAAGTATTTCCTTGTGAGCACCCTTATTGAACTTGGGTACAGACTGAAGTGATAAATTATATTATTCTACTCTGGTTTAATCGGAAGGTATGAATAGCAATAAACTTTAAAGGAGGCATGTTATGAGGATAACACCCCTTGATATCCAGCAAAAGCAGTTTCCCATCAAGTTCAGGGGTTTTGATGTAGAAGAGGTTTATGCCTTTTTAGAGGTGATCAGGGAGGAGATGGAGGACCTGCTGAGAGAGAATGCTTCATTAAAAGAGCAGATCCACAGGGCCGAGCAACAACTGCAGGAATACAGGGACATGGAAAACACCCTCCGTGAGACCCTCATGACAGCTCAGCAGATGGTAGAGGACTACAAAAACAATGCCCGTAAGGAGGCTGAGTTGATAATCCGGGAGGCAGAACTCAGGGCTGATGCCATGATAAAGGAGGCCCAGGAGAAGGTGATCAAGATCCATGAAGACATAGTTGATCTGAAGGGTATCCGTCGCCACTTCAAGGAAGAGCTCAAGCGACTAATTGAAAGCCATCTGATGATGCTTGATTTTGATGAGGTAAGGGAAGAAGAGGCAAAGGAGGCAGAAGAGCCTCCTGCTATCCAGCCCTTACAGGAAGAGGAAAAATATGAGGAACAGGAACCCGAGGAGTTCTATCTTAGCCCACCCTTCAAGGAAGAAGACGATGAGCGTGAAGTTCAGGACGATTAAAGGTGTACAGGACATATTACCACCCAGGACATATCTATGGCAGCGGGTGGAGGATGCAGCGAAAAGGATTTTCTCCCTCTACGGCTTCTCCGAGATCAGAACCCCCATCATTGAGTTTACAGAACTCTTTGTAAGGAGCATAGGGGAGGACACGGATATCGTTGAGAAGGAGATGTATACCTTCCAGGACAGGGCGGGCAGAAGTATAACCCTCAGGCCTGAAGGCACAGCATCAGTGGTGAGGGCCTATATACAGAACAATCTCTACAACCTTCCTGCACCACAGAAGTTTTACTATAATGGCCCCATGTTCCGTTATGAAAGGCCCCAGAAGGGCCGATACAGGCAGTTTCACCAGATAGGGGTTGAGGCCTTTGCAGTAGATGCCCCCTATGTTGAGGCTGAATTAATAGAGATGCTCTGGCTCTTGCTGGAAGAGCTGGGTATGGAGAATCTAAATACAGAGGTGAACTCCATCGGATGTTCTGAATGCAGGCCTGACTACAAAAAAAAGCTCCTGAACTATCTTGAGGGGAATCTTGGTTCACTCTGTGCTGATTGCATGAGACGTTACAGGCACAACCCCCTCAGGGTCTTTGACTGCAAAGTCCCGAGCTGCAAGGAGATAATAACAGGTGCTCCTAAGATTACGGAGTTCCTCTGCGAGAACTGCGGGGACCACTTCAAGCGGTTTCTTTCCTATCTGAAAAAGCTGGACATCCCCTACAGCATAAACCCCTCCATGGTAAGAGGGCTTGACTATTATACAAGAACGGTTTTTGAGGTGACCACCACTTCACTTGGCGCACAGAATGCCGTGGCTGCTGGTGGAAGATATGATACCCTGGTAGAGGAGTTTGGTGGTCCAAGGACACCTGCAGCAGGGTTTGCCATCGGGATGGAAAGACTCATCACACTGCTTGAGGAGAAACCCTTTGAACCTCCAAGACCTGATGTCTACATCGTAAGCCTTGGTGATGAAGCCACGGATGTGGCCTACACGGTTGCCTCTTCATTGAGAAGAGAAGGCCTTCAGGCAGAGCTCTCCTACGGAACAGGGTCATTGAAAAGCCAGCTCAGGAGGGCTGACAGGTTCAATGCAACCCTTGCCCTGATTATTGGCGAGGATGAGCTGAGGCGGGGAACACTCACATGCAAGAGACTCTCCGACGGATTTCAGGTAGAGGTGAAACTCACTGATCTGATCACTGATATAAAAAAATACCTAAATTTAAGTTTGAATATTGAATATTGAATATTTAAATCTACAACCTTAAATCTTAAATCTCTATCTCCCACCTTCCCCTTCTTGTGGGCATCTTTAGTGCCTTCCTCAGTTGCACAAGGAACTCCCTCCGTGGTATCTCCCTGGCACCCATCCTTTTGAGATGTTCTGTTACAACCTGGCAGTCAATAAACTGGAAATCCCAGCTCCTTAGCTTTTCAACAAGTCTTACAAGTGCAACCTTTGAGGCATTACTCATCAGTGTAAACATGCTTTCACCAAAAAAGGCGCCTCCAAGACTCACACCATAAAGGCCACCCACAAGACGTTCATCATACCAGACCTCAACAGAATGGGCATACCCGAGTCTATATAACTCTACATAGGCGTCTATCATCTCTTCGGTAATCCATGTATCCCCTGCCCTGTGGCTATGAACCTCTGCACAGGCATGTATAACATCCTCAAAGGCGGTATCAAGGGATATACGGTAGATGTTTTTCTTTAAAAACTGTCTGAGGCTCCTTGATACATGGAGTTCATCAAGAAAAAGCACAAGCCTTGGATCAGGTGACCACCACATTATGGGTGAGCCCCGGGAATACCAGGGAAAGATGCCCATCCTGTAGGCAAGGAGAAGCCTCTGGGGGCTCAGGTCGCCTCCCACTGCCAGGAGACCATCCTGTTCTGCAAGATCCGGTGTGGGGAATACAGGATATTCGGTAAGTTCGTATATTGGCATCTTAATGTCTTTTTTCAGGTTATGGACTATGGGCTATCTGCCATAAACCATATTCTATGCACTACCTTCTATCTCAAAATCAACCTTCCCGTCCCTCAACAAAACCCTCACATGTCCGCCCTTTCTCAGCCTTCCGAAAAGCAACTCATCGGTAAGAGGGTCTTTTATCTCCTCCTGTATCACCCTTGCCATGGGACGGGCCCCGTATTTTGGGTCAAATCCCTTTGAGGCGAAGTATCTTTTTGCATCAGGGGTAAGCTCAAAGGTAACCTTTCTGTCCTTTATCTGTTCCTGGAGTTCGCCTATAAACTTGTCCACAACCTGGAGCATTACCTCTTCACTCAAGGGGTTGAAGTTTATTATTGCGTCAAGACGGTTCCTGAATTCAGGGCTGAAGAGCCTGTTTATTGCATCCCTGCTTTTTGCCCTTGCATCAGAAGACCTGTCCCCGAAACCAATGACGTTTCTGTCCATCTCACGGGCACCTGCATTGGAGGTCATAATAAGTATCACATTCCTGAAGTCAGCCTTCCTTCCCGTGTTGTCTGTCAGGGTGGCATAGTCCATTATCTGAAGCAGAATGTTGAATATATCAGGATGTGCCTTTTCTATCTCGTCAAGGAGAAGCACTGCATAGGGATGCTTTCTGATGGACTCTGTAAGGAGTCCGCCCTGGTCAAACCCCACATAGCCAGGTGGTGCACCAATCAGCCTTGAGACAGCATGCTTTTCCATATACTCGCTCATATCAAACCTGATGAACTGCACACCCAGTATATTGGCCATCTGGCGTGAGACCTCGGTCTTACCCACTCCGGTAGGGCCTGTAAAGAGGAATGAACCGATTGGCCTCTGGGGAGAGCCAAGCCCTGCCCGTGAACGCTTGATGGCAGATACAAGGCTGTGTATTGCCTCATCCTGACCAAAGACAACCCTCTTCAGCTCCTCCTCAAGGTCTTTGAGCTTTCTGATATCTGATGTGGATATATTCTTTGGAGGTATCCTTGCTATTGATGCAACAACCTCCTCAATCTCCCTGACACCAATCTGCTTTCTGGCCTTCCTGTATCCCTTCAGCTTGTATATGGCTCCTGCCTCATCAATCACATCAATGGCCTTGTCAGGCAGAAACCTGTCGTTTATGTATTTTGCCGACAGTTCAGCGGCAGCCCTGAGTGCTGACTCCGTGTATCTCACGCCATGGTATTTCTCATAGTATTCCTTCAGCCCTTTGAGTATCTTCACTGTCTCCTTTGTGGATGGCTCTTCTATCTCAATCTTCTGGAACCTTCGGGAAAGTGCCCTGTCCTTTTCAAAATAGTTCCTGTACTCCTCATAGGTGCTTGCACCGATGCACCTGAGTTGTCCTGAGTTGAGGACGGGCTTCAGAATGTTTGACGCATCAAGCGAGCCGCCGCTTGTGGCACCAGCACCAACCACGGTGTGAATCTCGTCAATGAAGAGGATTGCACCTTTTATCTTCTCAAGGGCTTTAATGGTGGCCTTGAGTCTTGCCTCAAACTCTCCCCTGTACTTTGTGCCAGCTATAAGGGCTCCCATATCAAGGGCAAATATCCTTGTATCCTTTATCTGCTCGGGCACCTCTTCACGGGCGATCTTCAGCGCAAGCCCTTCCACAATGGCAGTCTTACCCACACCGGGTTCACCTACAAAGACGATGTTGTTCTTACGTCTTCTGCTCAGCACCTGAACAGCCCTTTTCAGTTCCCTCTCCCTTCCCACGAGGGGGTCTATCTCGCCCTTCTTTGCCTTCTCAACAAGGTCAACGGTAAAAGCCTTTAGTGGATCCTTCAGTGGATGCTGCCCTGGCCCCGTGTCGTGCCTTACATGTTCTTCTTCATCAGGGTTATAGAACTCATCCACCTTTGAAACACCATGGGATATGTACTCAAGCACATCAAGCCTTTCAATTCCCTCATCCTCAAGGAAGTAGACGGCAAAGGAGTCCTCCTCAAAGAACAGGGATGCAAGGATATCACCTGCGTCTGCGTAGGGCTTCTCTGCTGATCTCACATGATCAATAGCCCGCTGGATCACCCTGTTGAATGCAACAGTGGGCCTGGGATAGTAGCTACCCCTTTTGCTATCTACACGAGGTATATACTCCTTGAAGAACTGGTCAAGACGCTTTCTCAGTCGTTTTATATCACCACCACAGTTGATGATAATATCACTTCCCCAACTGTCAAGCAATACAGCGTAAAGTATATGCTCAACAGTAAGGTACTCATGTCCTTTACGCCTTGCAAACTCTATTGTTTCCTCAATTGTGTTCTCAATCTCTCTGCTTAACATCACTCTCTCTCCATTGTACATTTAAGTGGATAATTATTTTTCCGTGCCAGTTCATGCACAGTGGCGACCTTTGTCTCGGCGATCTCACGGGTATAAACACCGCAAAGACCAACACCCCTCTGATGAACATGAAGCATTATCCTCACAGCCTCATCACGGGGCTTGTTAAACACAGTCTCCAGCACATAGACAACAAAATCCATTGTTGTATAATCATCGTTAAGGAGCAGTACCCTGTAAAGCCTCGGAGGCTTTGTCTTTTTTTCCGTTTTTGTCTCTTCTATCTCATCATACCATGGTGCATGACCAGGCATCACTCACCCCTCCTTAGAGGTTTTATTATATTTTATCATATTTGGGTTGGGTTTAATAATCAAGAGGGATGATCGGCAATCCACTAATATTAATGTCATTGTCGGACTTGATCTGACAATCCACAACCCTTGTCACTATCGGGCGTTGACCCGATAGTGCATTGTTAAAAATGGATTACCCGGTCAAGCATGCCCTCTGGCTTGACCAGGGGGCCGGGTAATGACAGGAAGAGAATGGATTCCCCTATCAAGCATGCCCCCGAGGAGTTTGGTAAAAAACACTCTATTTTTGATAACTGAAACTCAATTTGACTTGACAAACCTTTTAAAATAGTCATACAATGTCTTACATGAAAACTAAATCATTAACAATCCGTATTGATAAAGAGCTAAATGACCTGCTTAATAAGGCAAGTAAGCAGACCGGTAAAAGTAAAAGTCAGGTAGCTCGCGAGGCAATTGAGAGACAATTACGTCTTGTTCAGATGGAATCCCTGAGAAAAAGAATAATGCCCTTTGCTGAATCACAAGGTTATTTGACAGATGATGATGTATTCAGAGATGTTTCTTGATGAAAGTTTTTCTGGATACAAATGTATTAGCAAGTGCTCTTGCCACACGCGGACTCTGTGAAGATGTCCTTCGCGAAACACTATTATTTCACGAACTGGTCATTGCATCCCCCATTTTAAAGGAATTGGAGAAGGTATTAATAAAAAAGTTCAAAGTGCCCGAATCTATTATTAAAGAAGTCATTTTATTTCTAAAAGAAGGCACTATTATGGTTAAAATTTGTAAGAAAAGATTGATACCGATAAAGGACAAAGACGATATATTGATACTTTCATGTGCATTAGAAGGCAAAGCAGATGTATTTGTGACTGGTGATCGTGAATTATTAAATTTAAAGAAAATTGATGGTATGCAAATCATTTCACCAAGGGATTTCTGGACTATGATAAAAAAGAGCTAAAAGAACTCTGACTCTAATTGATTATAGTTTGAGATCAAAGGTTAAAATAAAAGGAATTGATGCTCAGTAAAGCCCCTTTCATATTCTGAGTTGATGAATTTTGGTTAAAACATCTTACTGCATTGCGGTATAATTAAGTAGGATTTATAATAGTATTAATTGGCTCAACCTGACCGCTATTTGCTCTCGCACCATTGCCAGCTACCCGTGGCGATAGTCCACATGCCCACATGTTGCAATCATGGTATTAACCTACAAAGGAGTGTACCATGGAGGAGACATTTTTTGCTGGAGTAAAAATCGTAGATGTAGAGCTTTCTACCGGAGTGCGAATTGGACTACCGGTTCGCTACTATGATTGGTCAGCTATAATGGCCCACTTCCCCGCACCTGCTGCCAAAGTGCGGAAGCTGTTACCCACAAAAAAGCTCAAGCTGGCCCAACTCGTGCCAGGCACAGCCATACTTTCCATGGTGGCTATGGAGTATCGTCAAGTTGCTGATGTAGCACCGTACAACGAGTTCGGGATCATGGTACCTGTTCTCTATGAGCCGACTGTCAACATCCCTGGGCTGCCCCTGCTTTTCCCACACTGGTTCAGACGATTCGGTCTCTACATTCATTATCTGCCCGTAACGACACAGGCTGCCTATGACTTCGGAGTTGAGATCTGGGGCTACCCGAAAATCGTAGCTGAGATCAGCTTCGAGGATGTGGGCCAGGTACGTCGCTGCCGCCTCCGAGCCGGGGGAAAAGACATCGTAACGCTGGATGTAAACAAGTTAGCTACCAGAGCACGATCTATGAACTACTACAGCTATACTGTGAAGGATGGACAGATTCTGAAGACATTGATTCAGACCCAGGGACAGTATGGCATTGCAAGGTTCCGAGGAGGTGCATCCTACACCTTAGGTGATCATCCTATTGCCCAGGAACTACGGGCCCTGGGAATGGGCAAAACGGCAGTGGAACACCTCTATGCACCCCGGGTGCAGAGTATGTTGCACCCGGCAAATGAACGCCTGCCGCTGTAGTTGGCAGAAAGCCCTTCGCTTAACCCCTGCTTGCCCTATTGGTGGATATCAGCCCATCCTCTTTTTGTAGAGAAGCCCTCCTGTGATCATTAATACACTGCTAATAATAATCAGTCTTAAAAGCCTGTCTGACATATCCCATAGGCCTGCTCCCCTTATAAGCATGCTCACACCTATGTCTATAAACTGCTTCAGAGGAGATACGGTGGTGGCAGCCCTCAACCATTGAGGCAAAGCCTCGGGAGGCACCCATCCGCCTGAAAGAAGTAGCATTGGTGCAAATATCACAATGGTAAGCATGCCAATCTGGCTGAAACGCCTTGCCACAGAGGCGATCAGAAAGGCAAGCCCCGTTGTGGAGAGTTGAAAGAGCACTGCCACGGGCAGAAACTCATGGAGACCCCTCTTCAGGGGAAAGGCAAGATACAGTTTTAAGACAAGGACAAAACTGAGCCCGATGACAGTGGTAAGAAATATCATGGAACCAAGCACCTTTATGAGTATGAGTCTTCTCACGCTGAGGGGTGAGAGCATGATCTGCTCAATGGTACCGTATTCCTTCTCCCTGATGAGAAGTGCAGCAGGAAGTATCATGCCCAGGAGGGTTATAACCATGAAGAACTCGTTAAGCCCCTCGTAGATGTCATCCCTTGCATCAGGATTAAAGAG
>DROX01000124.1 GCA_011321725.1 Nitrospirota bacterium
CTCTGATGTGGTGGATATAGCCGAGATTGAAGCAATGGTGAACCGGATCCTTAAGGACCACTTCCCCGGCATGCCCCAGGTACATATAGAGCCTGGCAGGGCTGTAATTGGCGATGCAGGGGTATTTGTAACATCCGTAATTGGCAAGGCAGAGCGGGGTTCAGAGAACTGGCTATACATAGATGTGGGTGTTTTTAACGGTCTTATGGAGTCCATCGGCGGGATCAGGTACTCCTACATTGTGGGAAGCAGGGCTGAGAAAAAGAGATGGGTCCTCGCAGGACCAAGCTGTGACAGCTTTGATGTGATTGACAGGGATGTGCTACTGCCAGAGCCTGTGGTGGGAGACCATCTGCTTATACCCTCTGCAGGTGCATATACCATATCCTATGCATCGGAGTTCAACGGCTTTCCCATCCCGAAAACCATCATTATCTGAGGCCCCTATGTATGCGCCTCTGCCCAGTCCTTCCCGATGCCAACCTCAACTATCAGTGGCACGTCAAGGGTTATCACTCCCTCCATCTCCCTTTTCACCATCTCCTTCACATAATCAACCTCCCCCTCCTCCACCTCCAGGACAAGCTCGTCATGCACCTGGAGGATGAGACGGCTTCTCATTGACCTGTCTTTGAGTTTCCTGTGTATTGAGATCATGGCCAGCTTGATTATATCGGCAGCACTGCCCTGCACCGGTGTGTTCATGGCAAGCCTCTCACCAAGGTTTCTCTGCTGAAGACCTGCTGCATTAAGCTCTGGTATGGGCCTCTTCCTGCCGAAGAGGGTCTTCACATAGCCCTGTCTCCTTGCCTCCTCTATGATCCTGTCCATATAATGCCTCACACCGGGATGGGTTTCAAAATACCTCTCTATATAGGCCTGCGCCTCTTCCACAGAGGCTCCGGTTGACTCAGAAAGGCCGAAGGCGCTTATTCCATAGACGATCCCGAAATTCACCGTCTTTGCAACCCGTCGCATCTCTGCTGTTACATCCTCCTCGGAAACACCGAAGAGCTCAGCCGCTGTCCTTGTATGGATGTCCAGCCCCTCCCTGAAGGCATCAATCAGCCCCTGGTCCCCGCTGAGGTGGGCAAGTATCCTCAGCTCAATCTGTGAGTAGTCAGCAGAGAGCAGCAGATATCCCTCCTCTGCCACAAAGGCAGCCCTGATGAACCTTCCAAGGTCACCCCTGACGGGGATATTCTGCAGGTTTGGCTCACTGCTGCTGAGCCTTCCCGTTGAGGTAACCGCCTGGTTGAAGGTGGTGTGGATCCTGCCTGTTGCCCTGTTCACAAGGGATGGAAGGACATCAATATAGGTGTTCTTCAGTTTTGTCAGGGTCCTCCACTGCAGTATCAGTCTTGGCAGCTCATGCTCTCTGGCCAGTTCCTCAAGCACCTTCACCTCTGTGGAGTATCCTGTTTTTGTCTTCTTCTTGGGCTTAAGCCCCATCTTCTCAAAAAGTATCCTGCTCAGCTGCTGGGGTGAGTTTATATTGAACTCCTCGCCAGCCATGCCGTATATCTGACCCTGGAGTTCGGAAAGCCTCTGCCCTATCTCATCTGAAAGCCCCCTGAGCTTCAGCAGGTCAACCTTTATGCCTGAAAGCTCCATATCTGCAAGCACCTCTATGAGAGGCATCTCAATATCCCTGTACACATCAATGAGTGACTCCTCCCTGAGACGCCTGAAGAGCTCCTCGCCAAGCCTCTTTATGACAGGGATATCCGTCCTGGCAACCTCCATGAGATCACTCTCCTTTATATCATACAGACCTTTTCTGGCATTAATGAGATCATTTACATCCTTCTTCCTGAAGTAGAGATACTCCAGAGCGGTATCCTCCAGGCTGTGGCCAGGCCTGTTGGGGTTCAGGAGATAGGCAGCAAGCATTGTATCGTATAACATGCCCTTGAGTTCAATACCGTATCTCTTCAGAAGGACCATCTCCTTCTTGATGTCATGCCCCCTCTTGGCAACCCTCTCTGATAAAAAGAGGGGGGCAAGCTGCTCAACAAGTCCGGGAAGCTTCATTGCACCACCCCGGGAAGAATAGAACCATACATCTTCTCCCCTGCCAGAGAAGGCCATTGCAGCAGGATCATTCTTCACAGGATCTGTAATATAGGAATATAGGGTGAGGGAGTCCTCCACCGCATCCTTTAAGGCAATGATATCCTCTTCAGTGCCTATCCTCCTGCAGGGCACATCAATGGTCCTGGGGGGTACCATCTTCACGAGGGTACCGAACTCAAGGAGCCTGAAAAGCTCAAGCAGCCGGTCCCAGTCAGGCTCCCTTGTCCTGAGTTCATCATAGGAGATCTCAACTGGAAGGTCGGCCCTGATCCTTGAAAGCTCAAGACTCATCCTGATGGAGCCCATGTTGTTCCTGATCAGCTCCCGTAACCTTTTCTTCTCAATCAACTCCGGGTGTTCCAGTATCTCATCAAGTCTGTGTTTCCGCAGTATCTCCGATGCTGTCTTCTCGCCTATACCCCTCACCCCGGGTATGTTATCAATGGTATCACCTGTTAGGGCCATCATCTCGGGTATCCGCTCCGGTGGGATACCAAACCTCTCAATCACATCAGCCCTGGAGATTGTTTTGTTCTTCATGGGGTCATAGATCCTTATCCTCTCATCAAGCACCTGGAGCATATCCTTGTCACCTGTTATCAGGTAGACCTCTATGCCATCCTGTGAAGCACGTCTGGCAAGGGTTGCAAGGACATCATCCGCCTCACAGCCCTCTATCTCAACAGTCTTTATCCTCATGGCCTCAACAAGCCTTCTGATGTAGGGGATCTGGACAATCAGGTCACCTGGTGTTTCTGGTCTCTGGGCCTTGTACTCCTCGTATATCCTGTGTCTTTCCGTGGGGGCAGGGGAGTCAAAGGCAACCAGTATCCCCTCAGGTCTGTTCTCGTTTATGAGTTTCAGGAGCATGTTGGTGAACCCGTATATCGCATTGGTGGGCATGCCCCTGGAGTTGGTAAGCCCCTTTATGGCATGGTAGGCACGGTATATGAAGGAGTTACCATCAATCAGGAAGAGCCTCTTCAGCCTGGAATCTTTTCTTTTGTCACCCTCTCTTGCGAATTCAAAGAGGTCAGGCATCAACAGCGGCCTCTTCGGGCTGCACTGTCCTTTTGTACTTGCATTTCTTGTCCTGACAGTACAGTATGGTTCTACCCTCCCTGTCCCTTTTTTCCAGCAGTAAGGAGGCCCCGCAGTCAGGACAGGACTCAGCCACAGGCCTGTGCCAGGAGGCAAACTTGCAGTCAGGCCAGTTGGAGCAGCTCCAGAATACCCTGCCCTTTCTGCTCTTTCTCTCCACTATCTCTCCGCCATCAAGGGGGCACTTCACACCTGTACCAAGGGGCATGGTTGTCTTACATTCAGGGTACCTGCTGCAGGCAAGAAACCTCCCAAACCTTCCCTGCCTTATGACCATCTCAGAGCCACAGACAGGACAGGCCTTGTCCGTCTTCTCAACACTGTTTTTTTCCTGCTCCCCCTCCAGTGGCCTGGTGGTCTTGCATTCAGGAAAGCCGGTGCATGCAAGGAACCAGCCGTGCCTTCCCCACCTCTTCACCATTGGTTTGCCACAGTTGGGGCATACCTCCTCGGTCTCCTCATCCTTGGGTCTTACCCTCCCAAGGGTATTGAGGGCCTCATCAAGTTCAGCACTGAAGGGGCCATAAAACTGGCTCACCACCTTGACCCAGTCTGTCCTGCCCTCCTCAATGCCGTCAAGGTCGTTTTCCATCTTTGCCGTAAAGCCAACATCCATCAACTCGGGAAACCTCTCAACAAGGAGATCATTGACAAGCTCACCGAGTGTGGTCGGCACAAGCCTTCCCTCCTCCTTCTTCACGTATCTTCTCTGGAGTATTGTGGTTATAATCGTGGCATAGGTGCTTGGCCTTCCGATACCCTTTTCCTCAAGGGCCTTTATCAATGTTGCCTCAGAGTACCTTGGAGGTGGCTGTGTAAAGTGCTGGTGCGGTGTAACATCCCTTACATTTAGCGGTGTTTCCTTTGAAAGCCTCGGCAGTGTCTTTGCATCAACCTTCTCAGACTCTCCGTTGGAGGACTCGGGCTCGGTCTCCTCGGTGTAAAGTGCTGTATAGCCCTTGAACTTTACCACATCACCTGTTGCTCTGAACTCAAACTCCTCTTTGCCATCGGTAATAATAAAGGTGGTATGTTCAACCTCGGCAGGGGCCATCTGGCTTGCAATGAAACGCTGCCATATCAGCCTGTAGAGGGAATACTGGTCTCTTGTGAGATACTTTCTGACCTCCTCCGGGGGTTTGTCCATGTAGGTTGGACGGATGGCCTCGTGGGCATCCTGGACCTTGCCCCCCTTTTTGGCCTTCTGCCTGCCTGCGCCCTTGCCAATATATTCAGGTCCGAATCGGGCGGCTATAAACTCCCTGGCAGCCTCCTTTGCATCATCTGCAATCCTTGTGGAGTCTGTCCTCATGTATGTGATAAGCCCCACGGAGCCTTCATCCCCGAGCTCTATACCCTCATAGAGCTGCTGGGCTATCATCATTGTCCTCTTTGGTGTAAAACGGAGTCTTCTTGATGCCTCCTGCTGGAGGGTACTCGTTATGAAGGGCTGGGGGGGATTCTTCTTCCTGAGCCTCTTCTGTATATCCCTGAGGATAAAGCTCCGGCCCTCAATCCTCTTTATCAGTTTCCTGGCATCCCTTTCACTGCTGAGGAGGAACTCCTTTTTCTCACGGTTGATCAGGGGTTTCCCCTTGTATTTGTAGAGGAGAGCCTTGAACTCCTCCTCCTTCTCCTGGGGACTGAAGAGGGCGCTTATGCTCCAGTACTCCTGTGGTTTGAAGGCCCTGATCTCCCTTTCTCTTTCAACGACAAGCCTTACAGCAACAGACTGCACCCTGCCTGCACTGAGCCCCTTTCTTACCTTTCTCCAGAGTAGCGGGCTGAGGTTATAACCCACAAGCCTGTCAAGTACCCTCCGGGCCTGTTGTGCATCCACCTTCCTCATGTCTATATGTCCTGGATGCTTTATGGCCTCCTTGACCGCCTTCTCCGTGATCTCATTGAATGTAATGCGGTATATCTCCTTCTTCTTGTCACCATTGAGGACCTCTGCAATATGCCAGGCGATTGCCTCACCCTCCCTGTCAGGGTCAGGCGCCAGGTATATCCTGTCAGCCTTCCTGGCCGCCTTTTTTAGCTCGGTGATTATCTTCTCCTTGCCAGGGATGATTATATACTCGGGCTTGAACCCATTGTCCACATCAACACCAAGCTGCTTCTCAGGCAGGTCCCTCACATGGCCTATGGATGCCTTTACCGTGTATTTGCCTCCCAGTATCTTGTTGATGGTCTTTGCCTTTGCAGGTGACTCAACAATCACAAGTGACTTCATCAGCCTGTCTCCTTCAGTTCCAGATTATTTTCCTTCCATCGCCGAAGACTATGGAATAGATATCCTCTGTATCCATATCAGTGTTTCTCTGGAAGAGATAGGCGATGATGACCTTAACGGTGTCAGCCTCCTCGGGTTCTATCAGCCCATCTCTTTCAATCCTTCTCAGCTCCTCTATCAATTTAAAAAGATTCAGATCAGGATCGTCAACCTCAAGGAGTATATTCTCAAGATTTCCATCCCTCTCTATCAACTCCTCCGTGATGATCCTTAAAAGCTCAATGAACTTCCTGTACATCCGTCCTCCTTTGACCTTTGTTTCATTGAATCCCGGACAAAATGTAACTCCTTGATCATAAACATGACAAGGGGGAAGCACTCCACCTCATGGATTTTCAGCTCAGATAAAACCTTTTGCCTTCTGCCTGCCTTACCACGCCCTTCAGTTCAAGGGTTGTCAATATGCTCAATATTCTATTCAAAGGTATTTTACTCTCTCTTGTCAACTCATCCACATGGAGGGGTTCCCTGGAGAGGTGTCTGACCACATCCTGCTCCTCCTCTGAAAGTGAAACCCTCTTCTTCCTATCCTCCCTGATAAACCCCTTCAGCTGGGGCGCCAGCTCTCTCAGCACATCCTGGGCAGACTCCACAAGGAGGGCACCCCTTTTGATCAGCCTGTGTGTCCCTGAGGAACGGCTTGATGTTATCATACCGGGCACTGAGAAGACCTCCCTGTTCTGTTCAAGGGCATAGTTAGCCGTAATGAGGGCACCGCTGTCATCGGTGGCCTCTATAACCACCACACCAAGGGACAGCCCGCTGATGATCCTGTTTCTTACAGGAAAATTGCCCCGCAGGGGTTTTGTTCCTGGAGGGAACTCGCTTACCACACAACCGGATCGTATAATCCTCTTCATGAGCCCGGTGTTTTCCGGGGGATAGGGCACGTCAATGCCGGAGCCGAGTACAGCGATTGTCCTTCCTCCGCTAACTATTGCGGCCTTGTGTGCCACTGTATCAATACCCCTTGCCATCCCGCTTACTATGGTGATGCCTGCCTTTGCAAGCTCCCCGGCTATCATATCAGCAACCCTGATCCCGTATTCGGTGGGTTTTCTTGGACCAACCACTGCTACAGAAAACCTGTCTTCAG
Organism: Nitrospirota bacterium; assembly: GCA_011321725.1. Taxonomy (GTDB): domain Bacteria; phylum Nitrospirota; class Thermodesulfovibrionia; order Thermodesulfovibrionales; family JdFR-85; genus JAADHP01. The sequence goes on from DROX01000124.1 coordinate 6,570, forward strand.
GCTGGATATCACCCATCGTGTACAGCAGGAAGGGTCTGTCAGGGATGTTCTTCAGGAGCAGGGGGTATCTCTCATCACACTCTGTGATGATCTCTATCTCCTTTGATTCAGCTGATCCAAGAATCTGGTCAACCTCCTCCCACCTGTCAAACCCCTTTATTGCCCTGGCCCTCTTCTCACCGATACCATCAACCTTTAGCAGGGCCTTCAGGTCAGCACGAAAGATGCTTTCTGCATCCCCAAAGCTGTCAAGGAGTGCCCTGATGGTTCTGGGGCCTATATCATCAATCAGGGAGAGGGCGATCCAGTAGTAAAGCATACCTATCTGTTTCTGTATCTCAGCCTCAGTGCATTGAGACGGATGAAACCTTCTGCATCCGCCTGATTGTAGACCTGGTCTGCCTCAAAAGTGGCAAGCTCGGGCCTGTACAGGCTCACAGGAGACCTCCTGCCCACAACAATGCAGTTACCCTTGTATAGCTTCAGTCTTACGGTGCCTGTCACATTCCTCTGGGTCTCGTCAATAAGGCCCTGAAGGGCCTCCCTCTCCGGTGAGAACCAGTAACCATAGTATATGCATTCCGAGTACCGGGGGATAAGGGAGTCTCTGAGGTGCATCACCTCCCTGTCCAGGGTGATTGACTCCACAGCCCTGTGGGCTGTATGAAGCACCGTGCCTCCCGGTGTCTCATAGACACCCCGTGACTTCATCCCCACATACCGGTTCTCCACCATGTCAACCCTGCCAATGCCATTGGCCCCTGCAATCTCGTTGAGCCTTGATAGGAGTTCAAAGGGGCCCAGTCTCTCACCATCAACAGCCACGGGATTGCCATGCTCGTAATCAATCTCTATGTATGTAGGCCTGTCAGGTGCCTTCTCTGGTGGCACGCTCATGGTATACATATCCTCGGGTGGCTCCTGCCAGGGGTCCTCAAGAACCCCGCCCTCATAGCTGATATGGAATATATTCCTGTCTGTACTGTAGGGCTTCTCCTTTGTAACAGGTATATCTATCCCCTTTGAGGCAGCATAATCTATAAGGGACTCTCTGGAGTCAAAGGACCACTCCCTCCAGGGTGCGATCACCTTTATGGAGGGGTTCAGGGCATAATAGGTGAGCTCAAACCTTACCTGGTCGTTGCCCTTGCCCGTGGCACCATGGGATACTGCCTCAGCGCCCTCCTGCCGGGCAATCTCAATCTGCCTCTTTGCAATAAGGGGCCTTGCGATGGATGTACCCATCAGGTAGACACCTTCATACACAGCATTTGCCCTCAGCATGGGAAAGATGTAGTCCCTCACAAACTCCTCTCTCAGGTCTTCCAGATAGACCTTTGATGCACCTGTCCTGAGGGCCTTCTCCCTTATCGCATCAAGCTCCTCACCCTGCCCCAGGTCAGCACAGTAGGCGATCACCTCGGCGTTGTAACGCTCCCGCAGCCAGGCTATTGCCACGGAGGTATCAAGACCTCCCGAATATGCAAGCACTATCTTCATGAATCCTCCACCAAGTTTTTTTCAGACTATAAACTATAAAATATCCATCCCTTATGTCAACAATATTGGTGAACTCTTAAAATAGCGATTCACTATCCAAACAAACTGGGCACACAGGTATTGCCCCTTTTGTGCTTGACCTTTCTCTATCAGCAAATCCGGGTTTTATTGACTTGGTTTTATATTTCATGTTATTTTACAAAAATGAAAAAATCACTGCTAAAAACCCTGCTGCTTTTTAATATCCTGCTGCTACCACCAGCAACTGCCTATGCCTTTGATCTACAGGGCATCCAGCCATTACAACCTTATGGAACATTCTCAACCTTCACCGCCTACAACCTTGACAAGGGCAAGTGGGGCCTGGAGTTAATAACCGAAAGGTCAATTGATCCGAACTTCTATCGCTTCAGCCTTGTTACCGCCTACGGTGTAACAGACACGATAGAGCTGATCGGAAATCTCCCCTTTGTTACAGACTACCTGAATGACGAGGGCCTTGAGGATATAAGCATGGGATTCAAGCAGAAGATACTGAAGGAGAAGCGTTTAGGCCCCTCTGTATCCTATCTACTGACCTTTTCAGTCCCTGGAAAAGACCGGTTCTCATACAGAGGCAGGGCTGGTGCGGGTCTGATTGTAAGCAAAAGACTGGGCCCCTTTCTTGGAAATCTGAATCTGCTCTATTTCAAGCCCACAAGCTCTTCACTTGAGGATGAGTACCAGCTAAGGATTGGCCTTGATATGGCAGCGGGTCACAACTTCAATCTTCTTACAGAGCTTATCGTGAAAAAGAGCCACTTCTCCGAAAGCATTGACCTTATTGAAGGCAGGCTGGGCTACAGAGTCAAACTCTCATCAGGATACTTTGGCACTGTAGGCATGGGATATGACTTCAAGAACAGAAACCCTGAACTAAGGCTCTTTTTGTCTCTGAGCATGATACTTCCTGTAAAGGAAAAAAAGATCAAAAAGATATACTACGAGGAGGAATGATTGATGCGGAGAGCTGTGGTATTGCTGCTTGTCACTGTACTGTCTCTGTTCTACATAGATTCAGGGGATGCACAGGTACCGGAGTCCTTCTCCAGTATCGTAAAACTGAGGGCAAAGTCGGTTGTAAACATCAGCACCACGACGATTGTAAAGGAGCAGCCCCAGAGGTTTCCCTTTTTCCCCGGGTTGCCCTTTGATGAGGAAAGGGCACACAAACGCCGTTCTCTCGGCTCCGGTTTTATCATTGACAAGGATGGCTACATACTGACCAATTATCATGTCATTGACAAGGCCCAGGATATCAGGGTCAGACTCTGGGATGAATCCGAATACAAGGCAGAGGTAATCGGCAAGGACAGGAAGACAGATATCGCCCTGATCAAGATCACCACTGACAGGACACTCCCCGTAGCCCCCCTGGGTGATTCTGACCTGCTTGAGGTAGGCGACTGGGTCATAGCCATCGGAAACCCCTTCGGCCTCGGACACACTGTAACAGCAGGCATAGTCAGTGCAAAGGGAAGGATCCTCGGTGCTGGTCCTTACGATGATTTTATCCAGACCGATGCAGCCATTAACCCTGGCAACTCTGGCGGCCCCCTCTTCAATATCAATGCCGAGGTTGTGGGGATAAACACGGCCATCTTTTCCACATCCGGGGGTAACATAGGCATAGGCTTTGCCATCCCCATCAACCTTGCAAAGGACATAATCATCTCCCTGAAAGAGAAGGGCTATGTGGAGAGAGGGTGGCTTGGTGTAACGGTGCAGAAAATAACCCCTGAGATTGCCAAGGCCTTTGGCCTTGAAGAGGCGGCAGGAGCACTCGTTGCAGACATCACCAAGGGCTCACCTGCTGAAAAGGGTGGACTGAAGAGGGGTGACATAATCCTGGAGTATGCAGGCAAGAAGGTAAAGGACATGTATGAACTCTCAAGGCTGGTTGCCTCAACGCAGGTGGGTTCAACAGTGCCTGTAAAGATCTACCGTGACGGACAGATCATGGAGCTTCTTATAACAATTGAGAAGCTGGGCGAGAAGACCTTCACACCGGAGGCCTTCATTGAGAAGCTCTTTGGCATGAGGGTGAAGACCCTCCATCCTGCCATTGCAGAACAGTATGGTATCAAGGATGGCGGCGCAATCATGGTTACCGGGGTTGACGAGCTGAGCACGGCCTCAAGGGAGAATATCCGCAAGGGTGACATCATCCTTGAGGTTAACAGAAAGCGCGTATCCTCTGTAGAAGAGATGGCAACCCTGCTGAAGGACATAAGAAAAGGGGAAACGGTTATAATGTTACTGAAGAGAAACAGTGGTTATATCTTTGTAAGCCTGAAGGTGGAGTAAGATGTTTGACCTTGGCATGCAGGAACTCATAGTAATATTTGTGGTAGCCCTCATTATCTTCGGCCCGCAGAGGCTCCCGGAGCTGGCAAGGGCGCTCGGGAAGGGCATGGCAGAGCTCCGGAAGTCTCTGCAGGGTGTAAAGGAGCAGATTGAGACCGAGGTGGAGGAGATAGAGAAGCCATTAAAAGAAGAGTTGCAGGACATAACCAAGGACATCCCTTCTGCGAAAGACCTCTATGAGTTTGACAAGACCGACTTCTTTGACGAGGGCAAGAAGAAAAAGGGGGAAACCGAGGGCTCCGAGGGGGTTAAGGAGTAAATGGTTGATGAAAAACTCCCCCTTACAGAACATCTTGAAGAACTGAGGAAACGTATACTAAAGTCCCTTCTTGCCGTTGTAATAGGGTTTGGCCTTTCCTTCAGTTTCTCCGAGAGGATATTCAAGATGCTCACCCTGCCTCTGAGGTTTGACCTCCATCTCAGGCTGTCTTCTCCCTATTTTGAACTGATCCCCAAGGAAAACCCTATTGAAAAACTCGTCTTTCTTGCGCCTGCCGAGGCCTTCTGGATGCATATAAAGGTCTCCATTGCCACGGGGATCGTACTGGCCATTCCTGTAATCCTCTACCAGATCTGGAGGTTTATCGCACCGGGGCTTTTGCCATCGGAGAAGAAATACATAGGCCCTTTCATTGTTGCGGGCACGGGGTTGTTTCTCCTGGGAGACCTCTTCTGTTTTGTCATAATACTACCCTTTGCCATGGGTTTTCTCCTGACATACAAGACCGCCTCCCTTCAGCCGATGATTTCCGTGGGTAGCTACATAGATTTCACACTGAAGTTTCTCCTCGCCTTTGGGGCCATATTTGAGCTTCCCATAGTGATCCTCTTCCTTACAAAGATGGGTATCGTTACACCAAAGATGCTTGCAAAGAACCGCAAATACGCGGTACTTATCGCCTTTATCCTTGCTGCTATCCTCACCCCCACCCCTGATGCCTTCAATCAGACCCTGATGGCAGGGCCTATCCTTGTCTTATACGAGGCTGGTATAATAATATCTAAGATCTTCTCAAAAGAAAAGAAGACTGATGAAGGGGATAAGAG
>DROX01000125.1 GCA_011321725.1 Nitrospirota bacterium
CCACCTAAGTCTTAAAAGACTCTGTCTTTTATTATTTAAATCCCATTGCATCAATGCCATGATGAACCACCTCTCAGCCATGAAAAATCTTCGATTTTTCATGGGCCTTCCTCACTGCTAACCCATCAACCCATTCACTCATTTACTCATCAACTCACCCACCCATCTACCCATCCACTCATCTACCCATAAACTGCTCACTGCTTACAGCTCACTGTGAATAAGGTGTGGTGCTTATTTTTCTTCGGCACCCTGCCTTGTTATAGATAAAGTAAAATTATTTTGGACACTACTGAACTATATTAATCCATAGAAAAAAAAGATTGCAAGAACTCCCTTCTAAAGGTTAAAATAATACGTTTCAAAATCTTGGTATCCAAGATATCTTCTGTATCTATAACCTGGTTAATTAAACAAGGAACAACTCATTACCTGAAAGGAGACAGAAATGCCTGAAGGAATCAAGCTGCTCACTGGTAATGCAAACAGGCCCCTGGCTGAGGAGATATCAAGGCATCTTGGTGAGCCCCTGACAGACACGACTGTTACCCGCTTCAGTGACGGTGAGATTATGGTACAGATAAACGAGAATGTCCGTGGCTCTGATACATTTGTAATCCAGCCGACCTGCACCCCTGTGAATGAAAACATCATGGAACTTCTGTTGATAATAGATGCCCTGAGAAGGGCATCGGCAAGGAGGATCACAGCGGTGATACCCTACTATGGCTATGGACGGCAGGACAGAAAGGTCCAGCCACGGGTACCTATCTCGTCAAAGCTTGTTGCCGACCTTATAGAGACCGCTGGAACACACAGGGTGCTGACAATGGACCTGCATGCAGGTCAGATCCAGGGGTTCTTTGATATCCCTGTGGATCATCTCTATGCCATGCCGGTTCTCCTTGATTACATAAAGGAACACTACCCTAACGGGAATCTTGTCATTGTATCCCCTGATGCAGGAGGTGTGGAAAGGGCAAGGGCCTTTGCAAAAAGGCTGGGCTGCTCGCTTGCGATAATAGACAAAAGACGCGAGAAGGCCAATGTCTCCCAGGTCATGAATGTGATAGGAGATGTAAAGGGCAAGGCCACTCTCATACTTGATGACATGATAGATACCGCTGGCACAACCGTTCAGGCAGCGGAGGTTCTCATTGAAAAGGGTGCCAGGGATGTCTCGGCAGCCTGCACACACGCAGTACTCTCAGGGCCTGCCCTTGAAAGGATCAACTCATCCCATTTAAAAGAGGTGATAGTGACAAATACCATACCCCTTGACAGCAAGAAGGCAAGATGTAGTAAACTAACAGTTCTGAGTATCGCTGGAATCTTTGCTGAGGCTATCAAGAGGATCCACGAAGAGACATCAATCAGCTCTTTATTTGTCTGATTCAAGGAGGATAAAATGGAAAGATATACAATTCATTGCGAACCAAGAAGCGAGACCGGCAAGGGGCATGCCCGTTCCCTGAGAAGATCAGGCTATATCCCTGCTGTACTGTACAGGGCTGGCAGATCCACACCCATAAAGGTCAGGAGAGAGGAGATGGTAAAGTTTATCAACTCCACCATGGGTGAACAGGTTATGATCAGTCTGCGCTTCGCTGACGGAGGGGAAAAGCTGGCCCTTCTCAAGGACTACCAGGTTGACCCTGTAAAGGGTCAGCTTCTGCATACGGACTTTTATGAGGTCTCCCTGAAGGAAAAGGTGAGGGTTACCATCTCCATCGTCCTCAAAGGAGAGCCGGAGGGCGTAAAGAAAGAGGGCGGGGTGCTCCAGCAGGTGCTGACAGAACTTGAGGTAGAGTGCCTTCCTGACAAGATCCCACCCCATATTGAGATTGACGTATCAGGGCTGAAGGCAGGTGAGTCCATCCATGTCAGTGACATCCAGGTTCCAGAGGGTGTCAGGATTACGGAAGACCCTGAGGAGGTTGTTGCTACCGTGACAACACCAACAGAAGAGGCAGTGACAGA
>DROX01000126.1 GCA_011321725.1 Nitrospirota bacterium
GGCACCCTCTTCCTTGACGAGATAGGGGATATGCCCTTAAACCTCCAGGCAAAGCTGCTGAGGGTTCTCCAGGATGGCGAGGTAAGAAGGCTGGGAGGCAAGGAGAGCTTCAAGGTGGATATCAGAACAGTTGCAGCAACCCATCAGGATCTGGAAAGGCTTGTAGATGAAGGCCTCTTCAGGCAGGACCTTTACTACAGACTGAGGGTTGTCACCCTCAGGATCCCACCCCTGAGGGAAAGGAAGGAGGATATACCACTCCTGACAGATTTTTTTATAGAGAGATTTTCCCGTGAGTACGGGAGGGAATTGAAGGGGATGGACAGGGAGGCCCTTCAGGCATTGATGGGCTATGACTGGCCGGGAAATGTGAGACAGCTCCAGTCTGTAATAGAAAGGGCCGTTATCATGAGCGAGGGGGAGATGATAACCCTCAGGGATGTAAAGGATGAACTGACCCACAAGAAGAGTACACCCGGAACACTGGAGATTGAACTGCCTGACGAGGGCATTATCTTTGAAGAGCTTGAGAAGGCTCTCCTCAGAAAGGCAATGGAGAAGGCAAACAATGTTGCCAAAAAGGCAGCAGAACTGCTGGGCATGAGTTACAAGACATTCTGGTACAGATGGGAAAAGTACGGTCTGAGAAAGGATGACAGATAACCGCCATTTCAGTTATAATTTACTTCATTGTATCCAATCTGATCACTGATTTATAAATACAATGCAGGATCAGTAGTGTCCGGCAAAAAGGCAAGCAACCATAGACGGACAGTATTGAGGCAGGGTGTCGCAGGAAAAAGAAGCATCACACCTTTAGGGGCTCTGCCCCGTACCGGAATGCTTTCATCATGAAAATGCCCTGCCCTGTTAGTACTTGTTAGAGGGTTTCTACAAAAATTTTAATTCCCGGGAGGTAAGATGTCCATAACTGCAGAGTTTGCAAACAGGCTAAAGAGGCTTCCACCCTATCTCTTTGCACGCATTGACGAGTTGAAAGAAGAGGCGCTCAGAAAAGGTACAGACCTGATTGACATCAGCATCGGCGACCCTGACCTGCCCACCCCAGATCATATCGTAGAGGCAATGAAGAGGGCTGTTGAAAAACCCGAACACCATAAATACCCATCCTATGCAGGAATGTTATCCTACAGAGAGGCTGTTGCCCGGTGGTATAAAGGCCGTTTCGGAGTTGACCTTGATCCTGCCCTTGAGGTACTATCCCTCATTGGCTCCAAGGAGGGTATAGGTCATATACCACTTGCATTCGTGAACCCCGGAGATATCGTCCTCTGTCCTACACCTGCCTATCCGGTATATTCAATCGGGACCATCTTTGCAGGTGGAGAACCCTACTATATGCCCCTTAAAGAGGAGAACCGATTCTTCCCTGATTTCTCCTCAATACCCGAGGATGTACTGAAGAGGGCAAAGATGATGTTCCTGAACTACCCAAACAACCCCACATCACAGACCGCAACTGTGGAGTTCTTCAAGGAGGCAATTGAGATTGCCGACAGATATGACATTATAATATGCCATGACAATGCCTACTCTGAACTGTATTTTGATGGCAAGAAACCCATCAGTTTCCTTGAGGTGGATGGAGCCATGGAAGTAGGAGTGGAGTTCCACTCTCTGTCAAAGACATACAACATGACAGGATGGAGGATCGGTTTTGTCTGCGGCAACAGACAGGTAATATCAGGGCTCGGAAAGATCAAGACAAACATTGACTCTGGTGTATTCCAGGCCATCCAGGAGGCAGCCATAGTGGCACTGGGCTCGGATGAATCCGTACTTGACAGGTTAAGATCGGTCTATCAGGAAAGGAGGGATGTCTTTGTAGATGGTCTGCAATCCATCGGTCTGGATGTGAACAGACCGGAGGCAACCTTTTATGTATGGGCAAAGGTTCCCGGGGGCTTTACATCCGAGAGTTTCACCGTACACCTCCTTGAGAAGGCAGGCATTCTGGGCACACCTGGTAATGGCTTCGGCGAGCCGGGAGAGGGGTACATAAGGTTTGCCCTCACAGTTGATGCCGGAAGGCTCGGTGAGGCTGTCAGCAGGATCAGGGATGCGCTTTGAGATCGGGCATGACCGTTCATAGGGTCTACCTTGGCATCGGTTCAAACCTGGGACAGAGAAAGGCAAACTGCCGGAGGGCGATTGAACAACTCAGGGCTCATGGGGTGGAGATACTGAAGGAGTCATCCCTGTATGAGACACAACCCTGGGGCCTTAAGGGACAGCCCGATTTCATCAACATGGCAGTAGAGGCATCAACAACCCTCACCCCTGAGGAACTCATAGTTGTAATAAAAGAGATTGAGACTTCAATGGGAAGGGAAGAGACGGTGCGCTGGGGACCACGCCTTATTGACATTGACATCCTTCTCTATGATGACAGGGTGATCAATACAACAGTGGAGACAGCATCACAGGGGACCCTTCAACTCTGTATACCCCATCCTTTCATGGACAGGAGGGACTTTGTCCTCAGGCCCCTTGTGGAGGTCTCCCCTGATGTGGTGCATCCCCCTTCGGGGAAGACCGCCAGAGAGCTCCTCAAAGACCTTCTTTCTCAAGAAGGGGATCTCTGATCCCTGCCTCTTCAAAACCCTTCAACCTGAAAAGACAGCTGTCACAACCAAGGCAGGGCTTCCCATCAGGCAGCGGGTCATAACAGCTCCAGGTAAGTGAATAATCAAGACCAAGCTCCGTACCCTTTCTGATGATCTCCCATTTTGTAAGATAGAGCAGGGGGGCCTTGATTTTATACTTCACCCTGCCTTCCACAGAGGCCCTTGTGGCCAGGTTGGCCATTCTTTCAAAGGCCTCAAGATACTCCGGTCTGCAGTCAGGATAACCGCTGTAGTCCACTGCATTCGCTCCAATGAATATGGTATCAGCCCCAAGCACCTCAGCCCAGCCAAGTGCAAAGGAGAGAAAAATGGTATTTCGTGCAGGCACATAAGTCACCGGGATCTCATTAACAGCACCCCTCTTCTTGGGTACCTCTATACCCTTATCCGTAAGGGCGGAGCCACCAATCTCTGAGAGATCAAACCTTATTATCATGTGTCTTCTGGCCTTCAGCGCCTGTGCCACCATCCTTGCCGACTCAAGTTCCCTCTTATGGCGCTGGGAATAATCAAAGCTTAGGGCATAACAGTCGTATCCCTCAGCCCTTGCAACTGCAAGGGTTGTTGAAGAGTCTATACCGCCACTTAGAAGTACGACCGCCTTTTTCCCGTTAATAGACATCATCGGAACTGTCCAGTACGCCGTCAGGCCCGGCACTTAACAGCCTGTAGGACCTTCCATCCTCCCTCACCTCATACACATAGGGACTCCCCCAGGGATCCTTCTTGACATAGGGCAGTGTGGCTGGATAGCTGCCTGTCTTCAGGTATTCACGCTCAACAGCAGACCTCAGATTTTCTATCTCAGAGACAGCCTGTGCCTGCCTGAGATGGTCCAGAAGCCCGCTTCTTGAGGTCACCAGGGAGATGATGAATGCAGCCGCCATCACGACAGGGACAAGATAGTTCAGGGTGGCAGGGCTCAGCAATCTCTTCGGTGGTGCCTCCTCCTGGACGATCTGTTTTTCCTCCTCTACAGGCTCAATCAATCCCTTCTCATGCAGAGAGACAAGCGTCTTGGAGACAAGATAGTCATCCATTCCGGAGAGTTCTACTATAACACTCACGTCGCTTTCCCCGTCTATGTACTGGAGCAGCTCTGCTTCCTCACCGGTGAGTTCACCCTCTGGCTCCCTCTCTGTCCTTTTGAAGATCGTATCAATGGTCAGCACATCCTCAATTGTTGACCATTCATCAACCACCCTGAGGCCATCCATGAGGATATGTTGCGTATCAAGTGAGATGGGCAGATCCCTGTCAAGCAATACCTTCTGGGGGCGGAATATGTAGCTTCCACTGGTCAACTTGAAGAGCTGGGCCACCTGGTCTATGATATTGTTGGTTATAATCTCTGTCAGCTCTTCCTTTGATACAAGCCCCTGCTCAAGAAGCATAAGACCGAGCTTCACACCTGTCTTCTTCTGTTTCTCCAGCAATCTCTGCAGGGTGATCTTGTCTATGATTCCCCGCTTTATCAGCACCTGACCTATACGTTTCTCTTCAGGCCTTCTGTGGGATTTTACAGAGACTATATTACCATCAGAGAAGTGTATCCTCACCCTGTCCACAGGGCTTTCTATCTCCAGGACACCGTTTTTCTTCTGGAAATAGATCAGCTGAAAGATGTCAGCAAGCCCGAATTCACTTATAGTGCCCTCTAAAGCCATCCCTTCCTGACCCTCTTTCTGACATAGAGTAGAGTGAATACATATATTATTATAGAAAGGGCAAGGGAAGACAACCTCAGAACCAGGAAGTCCGATGAAGGGATGTTGACCTTAAAGTACCCTGATATAAAGACAATACTCAGCAGGAATACAATTGAAGAGAAGATGACAACCCCCCGTGCAAACCTGTCAGACATCAATATGGCATAGCCAGGGATCAGAAATGACAGGAGATTGAGTATCTGTCTTCTTTTCCTCTGATACTCGTAGGTCTTCAGGAGTGTCCTGATCCTCTCCTCAGGGTTCCTCTCAAGTGTTACAAGGTTCTTGAAGCAATCAGAGCATATATCACGCCAGGACACCCGTCTCTCGCAGACAGGGCAGTATATCTTCCCGCACTTCTTGCATTTAACCGGTATCTTTCCCTTCCTCTGCCTGAGGGCAAGGAGTATCAAAAGCAGCACGGTATAGATGGGCAGGACAAGGGCCTTCCTGTCCGCCCGGATCCCCTTCATGGTCCTTGAGATTATGATTGTCAACAGCTCCGGTTTCTTAAGGGTCTCTACCATGGGCATTGGTAGGTGCTCTGAGGATAAAAGTTCCCTGTACAATGTGACCCTGTCAAAGTCCAGGTTGATCGCCCGGGTAAAATAGTCATCACCCTTCTGGAAATCAAGCTGTTCTCTCTTTATGATGCTCATATTGTAGTATGCTGAAACAGAGGGCTTTCTATCCAGGACCCTTTGCAGCAACTCCTCGGCCTCCTTAAGATTGCCGAGCAGGAGATTCACACCTGAGAGATTAATCAGGACACGGTCGTCATTCATCTTTCCTGACAGCCTCTCGTATACATCCTTTGCCTCCTCAAGCCTGTTCATCTTCAGCAATGCAAGACCGTAGGAAAACATGGAGTATCTGTCATCATGCTTCTTGAGAAAGGCAAGCGCACCTGAATAACTCTCTCCGGTGTTAACAGATATTATAGCCCTCGTATCCGGTGAGAGAAGGGTTTTCAGATAGGAGTTGAAGAAGCGAAATGTGAAAAGGCTGAAGACCATCAGAACAAACAACGTAACCGCTGCTACAGGTGTCTTTTTCCTGACATAGGAAAGGATAAAGAAGAGGAAAGCCGCAATAGTAAAATAGAAACCGAGGATTGAAGGGATGAGCAGGGTCATGAAGATGACCTTCCTCGGGTCTTCAATGATCTCGTGAATAACAAGTGCAGCAGTGGTGGGCATCCGGAGAATGGAAAAGAGGGCAAGCGATGTAAATATAGCGACCGCTATGGACAGAACCAGTATGGCATTGATATTTATGAGGTGCCAGGTTTCAACAACGGAATAATACATACCCTTGAGAAAATACCTGAGGGCCAGAAGCGCTGGTGACTTCTCTGCCATGAGGAAATAGGCCTCGGGATTCTCGGGGAAGAGGATGAGGGATCTCTTTATCAACTCCATCGCCTCTGCACCGCGCCTTGTACGGGCATCATCAAGAAGCATGTCTGCATAGGTCCTTGGCAGGGTCAGTCCTGTCTCTTTCTTCACAGTGGCGGATGCATTACTGGCAAGGAGATTAAGGAGAACCAGTAGTGAAGATAGAATGAGTGTCAGCCTTCTACCCAACATCCCTCCCCTCTTCATCGCTTTCCTATCCTGGGCTCTGTTCCTTCCATAAGCCTCTTCAGGTTTTCTCTGTGTTTGACAAATATCAAGAAGCACAGCACCAGTGAAAATACAATACCGGTGCTGTCTTTCTGAAAGATTATCACATTCAATGGTAAAAGTGCAAAGGCTATCAGTGCTGAAAGTGATGAGTATTTAAAGACAAAGGCACTTAAAAGCCAGAGAGAGATGGTTATAAATCCTACAACCGGCTCATAGGCAAGCACCGCCCCTAAGCTTGTTGCCACGCCCTTGCCACCCCTGAATCCAAGGAATATGGAAAAATCGTGACCAAGGACAGCGGCAATCCCTGAGAGGACAACAAAACTCTCCGGACCACCCTTTGATGCTATAACAAGGGGGATTATCATGCCCTTCAGGATATCAGCCAGCAGCGTGAAGAGGGCCTCCTTCTTACCCACCACCCTCAGGACATTTGTTGCACCGATGTTACCGCTTCCATGTCTCCTCAGATCTATGCCCTTCAGTTTAGCAATCACAAGCCCAAAGGGTATGGAACCCATCAGGTAGGAGAGTATTATAAGGATATAGTCCATGCTGCTCATACCACCTTCTTCCAGAAGGATATGGTGTACTGTATGCCTGAGACCACGGCAAGCACAAGGGCAATCCAGATAAGAATCTGCCCCGGGATATAGAGATCAATCCCGAAGAGCGAATCCCCGAGCACAAGGCATATGATTGCGGCGATCTGGGCAACGGTCTTCAGCTTTCCTCCCCTTTCAGCCTTGATCACTATCTGCTTTGTGAGGGCAGCAATCCTGAGACCTGTAACAAGGAACTCCCTGATTATTATCACTGTGGCAACAAATACGGAAAGCCTCCCCATGTCCACAAGCAGGACAAGGGCGGTGATAACGAGGAACTTGTCTGCTATTGGGTCAAGGAGGATACCAAATTTTGTGATCTGACCTGTCTTTCTTGCTATGTATCCATCAAGAAAATCCGTGAGGGATGCAATGGAAAATACCACTGCTCCCAGCACCGGCCTTGTTGGTGCAACTATCAGAAAGATGGGTATAAAGACTATCCTGCTGAAGGTCAGTATGGTGGGCAGGTTAAGTCTGACTGTAGTCATCTATGATCTTCTCCCATAACCCTTTCGCCTTGAGTATAAGATCCGTTACCTCCCGTACAGCCCCGTGACCTCCCCGCCTTTCTGTTATATAGTGGGCAAACCTCTTTGCATCACTCTCGGCATCGGCAACAACAGCGGAAAAACCTGCCCTCACAAGTATGGGTATGTCCACAATGTCATCACCAACAAAGGCGATCTCCTCGTCTGAGAGACCGTATTTGTTTTTGATCTCCCTGTAGGCAACCCTCTTGTCATAACACTTCTGGTAGACCTCTTTTATGCCAAGCTCATGGGAGCGTCTCTCCACAACCTTTGAGTGTCTGCCCGTTATTATGGCAACATTGATCCCCTGCCTTATGAGCATCTTTATGCCATGGCCGTCCCTCACATGGAAGGATTTAAATTCGTTGCCCTCGTTGTCAAGGATTATCCCTCCATTGGTGAGCACCCCATCCACGTCAAGAATCAAAAGCTTTATCTTCCTTATCCTGCTGAACAGTTCTTCCATGGGCAATGCCTTTCTGGATATTATTTCATGAATTGTTAAAAATAGACAAGTCTCGGTCTGCCCTGGAGCTTCACTGATAGTTCAGACAATCACCCTATTGACCTCATGAGCCGTACTGTCTGCAGAGGCCCTGGATGACAGAGTAGAGCCTCTCAGGTGGAAGAAACCCCTCAGGCAGATCAGCCCCTAACATGATGGCCTTGTTTATCTTCCCCAGGATGCTGGTGGCTGCATGTACAACGACCCTTTCAGCGAATCCTTCGGGAGGATCCTTTATGTAAAGACTCTCCGTATACCAGATATCATCAGTGGGGGCAATGCCTCTGCACTGCTGCCCTGCCCCTGACACCGGGGTCGCACCCTCGGTCAGGGCCATCGTGCGTATCTCAAGGTTTATTATCTGAAGCCCTCTTATCGCTGGATTTGACATCGCCTTATGTCTGCCCCTGGTAATGGGAAGGAACTGACTGATATTTACCCCTGAGCAGTATACAAATCCGTCTCTGGCAGGCAATACCACAAAATACAGGGCGTCGTTTATGTACTCCAATGGATCCTTCACTTAAGTATCCTCCTGAGAAAAGATAATTTTTGCTTTTTATTATACAAAAATCCCGGTTGACTGGGTAATCCAATTTGTTCTTTGAAAGACCATGGATCGCCGTGTCAAGCACGGCGATGACAACTCACTTATATATATTCTTGTCATTCTCCAGCTTGACTGGAGAATCCACCTGTTCTTTGTCTTTTTGTCATTACCCGGCTTGACTTGGGTAATCCAACCCGTCAGTCACAGCTACTGACAGAGTCTGCTTTTGAATTACACATACTGAACTCATAAACCCATCAACCCATCCACTCATCAACTGCTTACTGCTCACTACTAACCCATCAACCCATTTACTCATCCACCCATCCACCCATCAACTGCTCACCGCTCACTGCTTACTGCTCACTGTTAACTTCTGACTCCTGACTCTTGACTCCTGACTGCCGTATTGGCACCCTGCCTTGTTTTTTATCTCTAAGATTCTTTTAGACACTACTTTTAGACACTACTGTGTTTATTCATAATCTCATAGTGTATAATATATAATCCCTTTTATCTTGATGCAAGAACCATGGCTACAGTGAGTGAGGGGGTTAGGTTTTTTCTGATCCCATCTGCCTGATTTAACTTCTTGAAGGAGGCTGACAATGGAGATCTTGAAGGATTTCATAAAGGAGCCAAAGATCGCCTATTTCTCAATGGAGATAGGCCTGAGAAGCGATATACCCACATACAGTGGTGGCCTGGGTGTGCTTGCAGGAGATACCATCAAGTCAGCAGCCGACCTGAACATCCCCATGGTGGCTGTAACTCTTTTGACTAAAAAGGGGTATTTCAGACAGGAGATAGACGGGGAAGGCAACCAGATTGAGTTGCCTGAGGAATGGGACCCTTCCTATCTTATGACACCTCTGCCTTACAGGGTTACCGTGTTTATTGAAGAACGGGAGGTCAAGATCGGTGCATGGCTCTATGTGGTTGAAAGCATAACAGGCGGGATGGTGCCGATCATCTATCTTGACACGGATATCCCCGACAACCATGATGAGGACAGGGGAATTACCCATTATCTCTATGGAGGGGATCAGGCATATCGCCTGAAACAGGAGATCGTGCTTGGCATCGGTGGTGTGAGGATGCTTGACGAGATAGGTTTTGAGATCAAGAAATACCACATGAACGAGGGGCACTCAAGCCTGCTCACCCTTGAACTGCTCAA
>DROX01000127.1 GCA_011321725.1 Nitrospirota bacterium
AGGGGCCTTACATTACTGGAGGTTCTCATCGCTACCACACTGAGTGTACTTGTGCTTGCAGGACTTTACTCTGCTATTTCCGCTTTCCTGAACACTGAGGAGGTGATCAACCAGAGTCTGGCCGGAATAAATGAATACACAGGATTAACAGAGCTATTCCAGCGTGACATCAGGACCATGGTAAGCGGCCCTGAGCTGAGTCAGACCCCCCGGGGACCAGAGTTCAGCTTTACCACCACACACTCCCTGCTGTACAATTCAACACGCCTGGTACAGGTGACATACTATTCAGCGGAGATCGACGGAAAGACCTGTCTCTTCAGGAAGGAACTGGCTGAATTGGGGCAGAACCCTCTGACCATCAGGCTTTTGGAGGATATAAAAGACCTCAAGTTCTATTCAAAGACCGAGGAGGGCTGGGTTGAGAAGATCCATCCCGGCAGTATTATCAAGATGTCCTATAGTTATAAAAATAACGACTGGGAGATCATAGCAGGAAGGATATTATGAACAGGGAAGGCTCCATACTTATAGTGGTTCTCCTGATAATTACCGCCCTGCTTTCCATAACCCTCTTGAAAGGGGAGCATGTCTCAGCAGAATATGAGAGGGTCACGGAGATGAAGAATTCGCTCCAGGGGTATATATACTGTGCAACAACAATAAAGGGGATCACAAAACTCCTTGAAGAAGACAGGAACTACTATGATGCTTCTGACGAGTTGTGGGCTATGCTTCCGGCCGTACCCACACCTGATGGATATGTGTCAGCAACGGTCATTCCCCTCAACAGCAGGATCCCACTCATGTACCTGCTATCAAGCAATGAAGCACTGAGCAACAGGGTTGCACAGAGCATTGAGAGGTTCGGGGCAGAGATGGATATTGAGAGGTTTGCCGAGATGCTTTCAAAACACAGGCCCTTCAGCATAGGTGAGCTCATCTATAACAGGCAGTATGAGAGTGAGAACCTTGGTCAGGATTTGCTCAGGTATTATACAGTGGAGGATACGGGAGGCAAGATTAATATTAACTTTGCTTCTCCTGATGTGATAGCTGCCTTCCTGCCCGAGCTTGAACCCTTTGTTGATGATATTTTAAGCTATAGGGAGTCATCACCCTTCAAGGATATATCAGAACTGAGGAAGGTGCCAGGGATAACAGATGAGATATATCTTGAGGTTCAGCCTTACATAACAGTAAAGAGCAGTTATTTTTATATATTTACAACCAGTGATGTTAACGGTACCACTTCATCCGCCCAGGCCATTGTGAAAAAGGACAGGAAAGGGGTTACCGTGCTAAAGTACTTTGAGAATGCAAAGGACTATTATGCAACAGGATAGTGTGGTAATACTGCAGGATAAGAGGCTCGCTGTTATAAGGAAGAGTGATGCCAGCGCTGAGTACTATGAACTCTCCCCTGACAGTGTCAGGGCCCTGGGGAAGGGTTATCTGCTGGTCCTGCCCGACCGCTTCGTTAATTTAGTCTACACCAATCTGGTCCCTCTGAAGACGAAGAAGCTGAAAGAGATGGTGAGGGCCTATATGAAAACCCTTTATCCTGATGATGTGGTTGATGATGCTGACTTTGGTTATCTGAAGACCTCGCCTGTTATTGCATATCTTGTTACAGAGGAGACAAAGTCCCTGACAAAGGACTACCCAGCGCTGATTGAGAACGCAGGCATCACAACCACACCATCCCTGCTTGCACTTCAGGCCATCAGGGGGAGGTTCCTCCTGAAGACAGGGGATACAATGCTGATAAAAAATGATGAGGATTTTATACATGTCATTGGTAAGCTGGACGGGCTGGATACCTCTGGCCTGGATCAGCAGATTGATCTGAGAGATGATGATTACAAGGTACTGATGGATTTTATAGCCAGCGTGCCTGATAGAGATGCCCTCAACAGGGTGGGCCTTGACCTCTTAAGGACAAAGAAGCCTCAATTAAAGATAGAGGCATTAAAAACTGAGATAGTCCTATTTTCCGTGCTATACATACTCTTTCTTGTATCCCTCTTTTTTAACCTTATGCCCCTTAAGAAGGAGCAGAAGACCTATATGGAGCAGATAAAGGGTATATACAAAAAACTGGACATAGAAAACACCTCAGACCCCTATGGTATGCTTATCTTCAAGGTTGAGAGGTTCAGAAAGGAGCATCTTCAGTATCCGGACCCTCTGAAGATCCTCTCTTCGGTGAGTCTTGCCTTTGATCAAAATGCAGAGGTGGAAAGCATTACCGCCAACAAGGAACTGATCCGCATAAAGGGCAGGATAAGAACCCTTGAGGCGCTTGAGGAATCCACGAAAAGGCTTGACAATGCACTGGGAATCAGGTTCACCACAGAGTCAGCAAAGGTCAGGGGGGGTGTTGTGAATTTTGTTATAGTGGGAAGAAGCAGATGATAAAGGAAAGACTTATAATACTGATCATATTTGTATTTCTCCTGTCCCTATCATCTGGTATCTATTCTGCCAAGAAGAAAGACCTTTACCAGGATGTAAGGGAATTAAAGAAGAGGTACGAGAAGATAGCCGATCTTTCACGCCAGTACCTTGCCCTTTCCGAGATGGAAAAGAAGAAGGGAAGGATGCTGAAAGGCGGGCTCCTCGGTTATATCCAGAAGTCAAGCGGTTCTATCGGGATATCTGATAATATAGGCTCAATAAAACCATTGCCAGGGGACAGGGAGGCTGTAGACGTGCTGTACCAGAAGCTGGATCTGGCGCAGATAATCAGCATTTTCAAGGAGATTGACGGGGTTTCCAACCTGAGAGTCCGAAGTTTTTCCATATCCAGGAGGTTTGACAACCCGGGCCTGGCAGACCTTAATATACAGATTGAGAAGATAAAATGAGAAAAATCATTATAGCTCTGGTATCATTCATGATGGGGATGGTTCTGTTCCTGCCCTACAGGACCATCTTTACATATGCAACGGAGAGGATCATCTCGGAATACAATATTCCACTGACATACCAGGTAGACAGGGCATTTCTCTTTAGTGCCACATACAGAGGGCTTTCATTGGGCCTGTCAGATCGCGATATATCCCTTCCGGAGACCACGTTGAGGATAACCCCCCTGGGTTATCTCTCAGATGCAACAGTGTGTCGCATCCATTCTGAGGGGATTGATGCAGTGATCAGATCCCTCAAGGGTGCCTATGTAATAGATTTAAGGATGAGCAGCTTCAGAGTCCCCTCCCTGGATAATGTCACCCTGAAGGGGACCATAAAGATAGAGGTTGCCAGGGAAGACAGGGGGACTGGAAATATCAGTGTGGATCTTACAGACCTGAGACTTCCACTAATGGGAAGCACAATAAAGCTTAAAAAGGTATCAGGGAAGGGAAGTTTCCGGAAGGGACGGATAACCATAGAGGGGCTCAGCATCAGGGGTGGGCAGGATATTGATATAAAAGGTTTTTTGATACCCAACCACAGGGCCTTTGAGAACTCCACAGTAAATCTTGATGTGGTTATAAAGTCCAATGGCAGTAAAACGAATCAGAAGATAAGGGGACAGCTGAAAAACCTTCTGAGATTTATTAATATTAAATAGCACTACTGTCCGGCAAACATTGAAAATAATAGTAATGGCAAGGGGTACTGATTTTTCGTCTCATTCTCGGCAGACCTCCTGTCTGCCTCCGAGGTAATTTTGCCTGGCTGCCCTCACGGCAGCCACTATGGCAAAATTAAATCCGCTCAAAATCAATACCCCTTGCCCTATGTTATTGTATCTG
>DROX01000128.1 GCA_011321725.1 Nitrospirota bacterium
CCTTCCCCCCTGCCGATAAAACCCATGGCCTCGTTTGTCTTGGCCTTTATATTCACACCCCCCTCCGGCAGGCCTGCATCCTCAAGCCTCCTCCTCATCTCAGAGATGTAGGGGGCCAGCCTTGGCTCCTCTGTTACCACTATGGAGTCAACCATTGAGACACTGAGCCCCTTCTCTTCTAACATATCAAGGACTATTCCAAGCATCTCAAGGCTGGATGCATCCTTCCATGAGGGGTCGGTATCCGGGAAATGCCTTCCAATGTCACCCTCTCCCATGGCACCAATGATGGAATCAATTATTGCATGTGTCAGCACGTCTCCATCGGAGTGTCCCTTCAGTCCTCTATGGTAGGGTATCTCTACCCCGCCAAGTACCAGTGATCTGCCCTCAACAAGCCTGTGTGAATCATAGCCGATCCCGATTCTCATGCTCATCCCCTGGTTTCCAGAAGTCTCTCTGCCATGAGAATATCCTCAGGGGTTGTGATCTTGATGTTTCTGTACTCACCCTCAACCACACGCACACGGCCGCCATAGTGCTCCACAATGGAGGCATCATCAGTGAAAAACCCTCCCTCGGCCTTAATCCTCTGATAGGCCCTGCAGAGCACCCCATAGGGAAAGGCCTGTGGGGTCTGGACACTCACAAGGCTGTTCCTGTCAGGGGTCTCTATGATGGTCTCGCCATCAACCACCTTGATTGTATCCTTCACCGGGACGGCAGCAACAGCACCGTCATAGCCCTGTACAGCCATGATAACCCTTTCAACAAGGCCACTGCTTACAAGGGGCCTGACACCGTCATGGATCAACACGAGACAATCCTTCCCATCAATTGCAGAAATACCCCTGTAAACCGAGTCCTGACGCTCCTTTCCTCCCGGCACGATCCTGTGGACCTTGCCGATCCCGAGAGACTCCACAATACCAAGCCCCTTTTCAATATCCCTTCCTGAGAGAACGGGAATGATCTCTGATATCACTTCAACAGACTGAAGGGTCTTCAGTACCCATCCGAGCACCGGAAGACCCCCCAGAGTTGCAAAGACCTTGTTGCCTCCAAATCTCCTGCCCGCACCAGCTGCAGGCACTATTGCAATAACCCTTTCCACTCAGGCCCTTACCTCATGCCTCTCATGCTCGTTCTTTGGCCTTGAGAATATCATTCTTCCGGCAGTGGTCTGGAGCACACTGGTCACTGACACATCAATATTCTTACCTATGAACCTTCTTCCGTTTTCCACGACCACCATGGTGCCATCGTCAAGATAGGCCACACCCTGGTTATGTTCTTTGCCTTCCTTCAGCACAAAGACCTTCATGGTTTCACCAGGAAGCACAACAGGCTTCAGGGCATTTGCAAGCTCATTGATATTCAGGACACTCACACCCTGCAGTGCCGCAACCTTGTTGAGGTTGAAATCGTTTGTGAGGATCTTTGCATCCATCATCTTTGCAAGTGCAACAAGCTTGGCATCCACCTCCTTTATCTTTGGGAAGTCCTCCTCCACGATCTTCACCGTTATACCTGACATCTTCTGGATGCGATGGAGCACATCAAGTCCTCTTCTTCCCCGTGCCCTCCTGAGACTGTCTGCGGAATCGGCAATGTGCTGGAGTTCCTGGAGGATGAACTGGGGAACCACAAGGGTACCTTCAACGAATCCTGTCTCACAGACATCGGCAATTCTCCCGTCAATTATCACGCTGGTATCAAGTATCTTCTGGTTGCTCTCCATGGCCTGGCCCTTAAGCAGTTTAATCAGCGTTGCAAAAGTGAGGTTCTTTCCCCGTGCAGCACCCAGCACCATCCCTCCGTAACCGAATATAGCGGTAATAGCATACCTTAAAAAATTCAAATCCTCTGTAATTAAATCCGAGAAAGGCATGATTAAAAACCTGGCAAAGAGTATACCAAGCAGAAGGCCGATAAAGGCACCGAAAAACCTTCCAGTACTGACCTTCTCAAAAAAGGTGTTGAATAAGAGGGTGATTACACCCAGAATAAGACCCACAGCTGCTCCTGCAGGTGCATAACCATAGTAGCCCCCCCACTGGTATCCTCCTGCTGCAAATAATGCTATTACCAGTATCTTGAGAAAAGTTATCACTCCTCTTCACCTCCTTTCCCTCACAGGATTATGGACTTCTCACGGCTTCAGAACCGTGTAAAACTTTCTGCCCTTTCTGTTAATAAACATGATTATGCTCTTGTCTTCCTTCCCGATAGAGTTCATGGCAGCCTTCCAGTCTTCATAACTCTTGATACCCCTGTCATCAACCTCCTGGATCACATCCCCCTTCTTTATGCCTGCCGCCTGGGCTGAGCTGCCCTCAAGCACATCAAGAACCACCACACCCTGCAGATCCGGAGGCAGCCCGATCTGTCTTGCTATGGAGGGTGTAAGCTCTGTAACGGTAAGACCTATATCTGTCTTCTCTGGTCTGTGCCGGGGTGTCAGGTCCTTTACCTCTGAAAACTCCTCGGGGATCTCAATTATCCTCACCCACAATGTATCCCTCTTTCCTTTCCTGATTATACCCACCTTCACCTTTGATCCCACCCTGCTCTGAGCCACAAGGTTGCGAAGGGTGGATACATTCCTAACCCTTTTGCCATCAAACTCCACTATCACGTCACCTCTCCTGATACCGCCCTTCTCTGCAGGGCTTCCCCTGAAGACATCGCTCACAAGGGCTCCAAGGGCCCTGCTTATTCCGAATCTCTCGGCCAGTTCCGGGGTCAGGTCCTGAATTGTTACACCAAGCCAGCCCCTTATGACCCTGCCCTGCTCCTTGAGCTGGCTGATGATTGTCCGTGCCATATTGCTTGGTACGGCAAATCCTATCCCCTGATACCCGCCGCTTCTTGAAAATATGGCTGTATTTATGCCTATCAACTCACCTCTGGTATTCACAAGGGGACCACCCGAGTTGCCTGGATTTATTGCCGCATCGGTCTGTATGAAATCCTCGTAATCAGCCACTCCCACATTCGCCCTGCCAACAGCACTTATGATTCCCATCGTCACTGTATGGCTCAGGCCAAAGGGGTTACCTATGGCAAGTACAAACTCTCCAACCTTCAGTGCATCAGAGTTTCCCCATGGAATGGTTGGAAGCCCCCGCCCCTTTATCTTGATCAGTGCAAGGTCTGTCTTTGTATCCACACCCACCACCTTTGCCCTGAAGCTTCTCTTGTCATAGAGGGTAACCCTTATCTCCTCTGCCTGCTCAATCACATGGTTGTTTGTAATGATATACCCATCCCCTGACACTATAACACCAGAGCCCAGGCTCTGTTCCCTGTATTTCCTCGGTCCCCTCTTGAAGGGGTTAAAGAAATCAAAAAGGGAGTCATCATTATAGGAATGTATACCACCGTCACTGTAGGTCTTTATGGTTGAGATATTTACCACAGCAGGGGATACGGAATCTACAATGTCAGAAAACGCCCTCTCCGTCTCAATTATCTTTTTTGAGACTACAGGCGGGAGATTATCCGGTCTTTTTGCATAGTGAGCACCTGATTGGATATAATAGAAACTCCATCCAAGAAGGAAACCTATAAGTAATATTAATAGACTTAAAACTATCTTCTTTTTCATCAATTTTATTATAATAATCAGGTTGTAATAATTGCAAAGTGGTATTATGAAATTGCTCTATTCTCTTATGACAAGATAATAATCCGGAGGTGTAGATGGCAAGGGTATATAATTTCAGTGCAGGTCCGGCAACACTTCCAGAGGAGGTCCTCAGCAGAGCAGCCTCGGAGATGCTCGACTACAAAGGGACAGGTATGTCGGTGATGGAGATGAGCCACAGGAGCAAGGAGTTCATATCCATTGCAGAGCAGGCAGAGGCTGACCTGAGAGAACTGCTTAATATACCAGAGAATTACAGTGTGCTTTTCCTGCAGGGTGGTGCAACAAGCCAGTTTTCCATGGTTCCCCTGAATCTTTTAAGGGGCAGGAACTCTGCGGATTACATAAACACGGGTTACTGGTCCAGGAAGGCCATTGCAGAGGCAAAGAAGTTCTGTGAGGTCAATATCGCAGCCTCGGGTGAGGAGACAAACTTCACGAGCATACCACCAAGGGATGAATGGAAGCTGAATCCTGAGGCAGCATATGTACACTACACACCCAACGAAACGATCGGTGGTGTTGAATTCCATGAGGTGCCTGATGTAGGTGATCTCCCCCTTGTGGCTGATATGTCATCAACCATACTTTCAAGGCCTGTTGATGTCTCAAGATTCGGCCTAATCTATGCTGGTGCACAGAAGAATATAGGTCCTGCAGGGCTGACCATTGTGATTATCCGTGAAGACCTTTTAGGCGGGGCATCCAGTGAAGTACCAACCATGTTAAACTATGAAACCCATGCAAAGGCCGGTTCCATGTATAATACCCCGCCCACCTACAGCTGGTATATCGCAGGGCTTGTGTTCCAGTGGCTCAAGGAGCAGGGTGGCCTGGAGAGAATGGCCGAGATCAACAAGAGAAAGGCAGAGAAGCTCTACACCTTTATTGATAACTCTGAATTCTACAATAATCCCGTTGATCCCGCCTGCCGCTCCTGGATGAATATACCCTTTACATTAAAGAATCCAGAGCTTGACGGTAAATTCCTTGAGCTTGCCAGGGAGGCCGGTCTTGTGAACCTCAAGGGGCACAGATCAGTTGGTGGGATGAGGGCAAGCATCTACAATGCCATGCCCGAGGCAGGTGTTGATGCCCTGATAGGATTCATGAGGGAGTTTGAGAAGAAATACTCTTAAATGGACAGCGAGCGTATTCCCCGCGGTCTCTGCCGCGGGGAAGATCAATCTCTACCGAGGAGGACAATCATAAATGAAGGTTCTTGTCAGCGATAACATCTCCCCCAAGGGTGTGGAGATAATGAAGAAGGCAGGCCTTGAGGTTGATGTCAGGACAGGCCTGAGCCATGATGAACTGAAGGCATGCATTGCGGACTATCATGGCCTTGTCATCAGAAGTGCCACCAAGGTAACGGCAGATATCATAGAGGCTGCTATAAACCTGAAGGTCATTGGCCGGGCTGGCTCGGGGCTTGACAATGTTGACAAGACAGCTGCCACAAAAAAGGGTATCGTGGTGATGAACACCCCGGGCGGCAACACCATTACAACTGCCGAGCATGCCATTGCGATGATGTTCGCCCTTGCAAGAAACATCCCCCAGGCCACCCAGTCAATGAAAGAGGGCAGGTGGGAGAAGAAAAAGTTCCTGGGAGTGGAGCTCTTCAACAAGACCCTTGGAATACTCGGACTCGGCAATATCGGCTCGCAGGTTGCCAGACGTGCACAGGCAATGCAGATGAATGTCATCGGCTTTGACCCCTTCCTGAGTGACGAGCGGGCAAAGGAACTTGCCATAGAGAAGGTAACACTGGAGGAACTCTTTGCCAGCGCTGATTTTATAACCATTCACACCCCCCTGACACCTGAAACAAAAAACCTTATAAACAGGGAGACCATCAAGCTGATGAAGGATGGCGTCAGGATCATAAACTGTGCAAGGGGCGGTATCATAAACGAAAAGGACCTCTATGATGCCCTTGAGATCGGAAAGGTCGCTGGTGCTGCCCTTGATGTCTTTGAAAAGGAACCACCCGAGGATCTTACACTTATACGCCACGAAAAGGTGATATGCACACCCCACCTCGGCGCATCCACAAGAGAGGCACAGGAGAATGTTGCAATTGCCATTGCTGAGCAGATAGTGGACTATCTCCTCACGGGCACCATCAGGAACGCTGTAAACTTCCCGAGTATACCTGCTGAGCAGGTTCCGGTACTGAGGCCCTATATAAACCTTGCCGAGATCATGGGCAAGTTTGCATCCCAGATATACGAGGGTGGCATCACAGAGGTTACCATAGAATACAGGGGTGAGGCAGAAAACATAGATACAAAACCTGTAACAATTGCCGCGCTGAAGGGGCTTCTGGAGCCAATCCTTACCGAGACGGTCAATTTTGTGAACACACCTGTTATTGCCAGGGAGAGGGGTATAGAGGTAAAGGAGACAAAGAGCCCTGACTCGGGAGACTACTTCACCATGCTTGTGCTGAAGGTCAAGGCAAACGGAAAATACAGCGAGATAGCAGGTACCCTATATGGCAAGAAGGAGCCCAGGATCATCAGGGTAGACCAGTTTCCTGTGGAGATAGTGCCAGAGGGCATAATGCTTTACATCTACAACAACGACAGGCCTGGCGTGATAGGCAATATTGGTACCCTACTTGGTGAGAACAACATAAACATCGCACGGATGCATTTCGGAAGAGAAAGCAAGGGAGGGATGGCCATCTCCGTGGTTAATGTAGACAACGAGGTGTCCACTGCAGTAGTAAAGGCGATCAAGAACCTGCCTAACATTGTGGATGTAAAGATCATTAGACTTTAGTGGAAGTCATGTATGGCTTGATTTATCTTTCATTTCCAGGAGGAATTTACTAATGGCTAAAGCTGTCGTAGTTTTGGGAGCTCAATGGGGAGATGAGGGGAAGGGCAAGATAGTTGATGCCCTTACCGTGAAGGCTGATGTGGTGGCACGTTTCCAGGGAGGCCATAACGCCGGTCATACCGTGGTAATTGATAACGAAACATTTATCCTCCATCTCATCCCCTCAGGGATACTCCATGGAGACAAGATCTGTATAATCGGCAATGGTGTGGTTATTGACCCCGCTGCACTTCTGGCGGAGATGAGAGAACTCAAAGAAAGGGGGATCGCACTGAACCACAATCTCCGTATCAGCAAGAACGCCCATCTCATCATGCCCTATCATATGGCTATTGAAAGAGAGAAGGAAAGGAACAAGGGAAGGAAGAAGATAGGCACCACCGGACGGGGCATTGGCCCGGCCTATGTTGATAAGATGTCAAGGACAGGCATAAGGGTGGTTGATCTCCTCTATCCCGAGATATTCAGAGAAAAGGTGGAGGCAAACCTCAAGGACATAAACTTCCTGCTGGCCAACCTGTATAAAGGCGAGACATTCACCGTTGAAGAGATCTACAACAAATACATGGAGTATGCTGAGCTGATCCATGACTTTATAGATGATACGGACATCCTGATCAACAGGTATATTGAGGAGGGCAGGAATGTTCTCTTTGAGGGAGCCCAGGGAACACTCCTTGATATAGACCATGGCACTTATCCATATGTTACATCATCCTCAGCCTCTGCCGGCGGTGTATGCACGGGGCTTGGCGTTTCACCCCTGAAGATAGATACCATCCTTGGTGTTGTAAAGGCCTATACCACAAGGGTTGGAGGTGGTCCCTTCCCTACAGAGATCCATGACAGCCTTGGCGAGGAGATCAGGTCAAGGGGTGGAGAGTATGGTGCCACCACGGGCAGACCCAGGAGATGCGGATGGCTTGATATGGTCGCACTCAGACACTCCGTGCGAATTAATGGTTTCACAGGGCTGATCATAACGAAACTTGACATACTTGATGGCCTTGAAAAGATAAAGGTCTGTTACGGGTATGAGTACAAAGGCAGGGTTTATGAGGAGTTCCCCAAGGATATCGTGGTGCTTGAGAACTGCAGGCCCATCTACAGGGAGTTTGACGGATGGAAGGAGTCCACTGCCGGGATAAAGGAATTTTCTGATCTGCCCCTCAATGCAAGAAAATATATTGATCTCATAGAGGACAGCCTCGGTGTGCCCGTTGATATCATATCAACGGGACAGAAACGGGACCAGATCATAATACGAAGATCACACTTTTCCTGATGTCCAGAAGACGGTACAAGAGGTACACAAGGAGACTTGAGGTGGAGTTCTCTGCCGGAGAGTACACCTTCAAAGGGATATCCTCAAATATATCCGAGAGGGGGCTCTTCATAAGAACACAGAAGGGTTTTGTTCCTGGCACAAGGATAGAGATGAAGCTCCGCCTTCCCGATGGTTCTGTCTCAAACCTGAAGGGCATTGTAAGAAGGACCATCAAGACAAGACACAGCTTCATAAAGAACGGGATGGGTGTGGAGATAACGGAACATGACCCCCTCTTTGAAGGCTTTGTCAGGCAGGAACTCACAGGACAGGCAGGGGAAAGGACCGGTACAGTGAAAAACAGGGCTACAGAGGCATCCGGAGACCCTGCAGGGACAAACAAAGACAGAGAATATGTAATACTGAAATGTCCTTCCTGTTCGGTAAACAACAGGGTACCCACAGCATACCTGTCAAAGAGTCTGAAATGCGGAAAGTGTGGAGCCTCCTTAACCTGATACTGCCTGAGCAGTGCCCTATCTGCAACAGGCCTTCTGATAATCTCAAGACCTCGCCACTGTGTTCATGCTGCTGGGACCTGATAAGGGCTGGCGGTGCAAAAAGGCGTTGCCTACGTTGTGGCATTGCCCTTGACACGACCTATGATACCTCATGCCTTGAATGTATCAAGGATCCCCCCTTTTATGAAAAGGTCTATGTATTCGGTGATTATGACGGCCACCTCAGGGAGGCCATTCACTACATGAAGTTTCACGGCAGAAAGAACCTCTCTAAGGTGCTTGGCAATCTCCTGGGGATGCTTGATATCCCTGATGTGGATGCAATAATACCCGTGCCACTGGGCAGAAGAAGGCTTGTCCAGAGGGGGTTCAACCAGAGCTATCTCCTGGCACGGAGACTCTCCGTGATCAGTTCTGTTCCTGTCCTTGATGACCTGCTCTTGAAAAAGACAGAGACCCCTCCCCAGAGCCTCCTTTCAAGACAGGAGCGACTCAGGAACCAGAGGGGCTCCTTCAGTCTGAACCCGAACTACCAGAAGATACCCCGCAGGGTGGCCCTTGTGGATGACGTGGTCACCACAACAGCGACAGTGAATGAATGCGCAAGGGTACTGAAGAAGGCCGGCGTCAAGGAGGTGTATGTGATAGCCCTTGCCAGGGCTATCTCAGTCTGAGGAGGTTTATAAAAAACCTGCAGGTCCATACAACTACCCCTGAATGTTTTAAGAAGCCGAACCACCTTGCAATGAGGTAACCGTAAGGAAAATCAAGATGGAAATTATACCCCTTTCCCTCCACCCTGACCACCCTGCCAAGAACATCCTCTAACCTGCAGGAAGGATCATTCACACCTGAGGCATCACCCCGGGTTACAAGGGTGCCATGTCTCACAGATACCACCCTGTGGACAAGCGCACCACCACCGGCAGACCTGACCAGTACCACATCACCCACCCTGAGGGGTCTGTCCAGTGGTCTCACCGTTATATTGTCACCATGCCTTATGAAGGGTGACATGCTGTCCCCCTTTGCCATGAAGGTTATCCCCTTGCCACTTTTCAATACCTCCTCAAGGAGCCTGAGAAAGTCCCTGCTGTCCAGTATCTTTTCCATGATTTATCTATCATATCATCACTGGAGAGGATAATTTCAAACACTTAAACTGCATCCATCATACTGACCTCAAAATAGCGGTTGACCTTTAAGAAAACCTGTGGCATTCAGGTGTTGTGTGCAGGCTTTTTTCTGTTTGCTGCACTGGGTACCAAGGGCTATTTGTATTTTTATACCATTATGGTATAATAATATAAAATTTCACGAAATAAATTGATAAACTCTGATATGGAAAAGAAAAAATGGATAAAACCAGAATGCATCAAGGTAAGGCTCGTCCCTGAAGAGTCTGTGCTGTGGGGTTGCAAAGGTGTTTTTAATCAGGCTGTCGCACGTAATGGATTTGTTGGTTGCTGGACTTTCCAAACCTGCCCCAGCCCCTCAAGTTAAGGTTTTTGGTTATTCCGACAATGTCCAGAAGTGGCCTTTAAAACCTATGGAATCTGTCCTAAGAAAAATACCTGCAAAGAGTGAAGACATCATCTTCAGAAAGGTGGATGAAGAATATATCCTTGTCCCAATGCTCTGCTCCTCTGACGAGGTTGAGCATATCTATAACCTGAATACAGTGGGTGCAGCCATCTGGGAGAGGATTGATGGACAGAGAAGCATCAAAGAGATCATCTCAGAGCTTTCAACCGAGTATGATGCCCCTGAGGAGGTTATACAAAGGGATGTCGTGGATTTTCTTAACGACCTTTTGGAGGCAGGTATCATAGAGATGAAAGATGAAGGAGATTGATTACCGGGAGTTCAGCCAGAGGCTACATGAAAAGGCCTCAGGTGAGAACAAAAGAATCCCTGTAAATGCCACCCTTGAGCTTACCTACCGGTGCACAAACAGATGTGTACATTGCTATTGCAGTCTTCCCCCTGATCACAGGGAAGCAATCAATAATGAACTCAGCCCTGAGGAGATAGAAGACCTCTTTTACCAGCTCAAGGAGATGGGAACATTGTGGCTCCTCCTTACCGGTGGTGATCCCCTGGTCAGAGATGATTTCAAGGAGATCTATCTATCCGCAAAGAGACATGGCTTCATTGTAACGGTCTTCACAAACGGTATCATGATCAGCGAAGAGATAGCAGAGCTTTTCAAGAAATACCCGCCCTTCACTGTAGAGATAACCATGTATGGGGCAGAAAGGTATACCTATGAGAGGATCACAAGAGTGAAGGGCAGTTACGAGCTATACTGGAAGGGTGTTACCAGGCTTGTTGAAAGGGGAATCAAGCTTAAACTCAAGACCATGGCACTCTCCATCAACCGTCATGAGATAGCCCAGATGGATTCCATTGCCAGGAGGCTTGGCTGCCATTTCCGCTTTGATCCTCTTGTACACAGACGTATTGACGCCCACAATCTCTCCACACCTGAAAGATACAGGATCCCACCAGAGGATGTGGTATTACTTGATATGGAGTTTCCACAACGGTTACAGGAGTTTGAGGAGTTCTGCCACAGATATTTAGGAATGCCTTCTGAGCCCAGAAAGCTGCTCACCTGTGGTGCTGGCAGGTCTACCATTCACATCATGCCTGACGGAAGGGTACTGCCATGCTCCATGCTTTTAAATTTTGCTGAATCTGCAAAGGAGAGGCCCTTGCAGGAGATATGGAACGTCAGGATAAAAGAGGTTCTTGAAATGGAAAAGACATTCAGTCTGGAATGTGACAGCTGCCGTCTCCTCAACATCTGTGGCCAGTGTCCTGGATGGAGTTTCATTGAGTATGGAAGGATGGACAGGAAGGTGGAGTACCTGTGCAGGATTACCAAGGCCCGTGCAACAGCCCTGTCCCTTCATGAATGAAGATGTTTCTTTACAAATCCGATGACAGATGGGTCAGGGGTGAACTCAAGCTCGTAGCACTGTACCTCTGATGCCACAAGACTGCAGAAATCAAGGGCGAATTGCATTCCTTCCCTGTGCCAGAAGGTGGGAAAACACCGTACCAACAACCTGTTTGTCGCATCAACTCTGGAGAGCCTTCTGGCCCTGTTACAGCCACCATGTTTTAAGAAATATATCCTTTCAACAGGCGCACCCGCATTTTTATGAACCTCACCGGTACCATGCCATGGTGTACCAAAGGCATAGAGCTGGTTCTCCCAGTACCTGATGATCACCCTCTCATCCGTTAGTACCTCTGCTTGAGGATCTTTCTGCCATATACCTGAAATAGTTGACTTCCCTGACCCTGATGTGCCTGAAAAGAGAATCCCTCTGCCCCACAGTTTTATACATGCAGAGTGAAGGAGCACACCCATCCTGTTGATGTTTAAAAATCCTGAGATGGTAAGTTCATCCACAGGATACTGAAGGGGGAAAACCCTTTCAGCATCATCAGGATAGAGGTGGACCCTGAATCTCCTGAATCCCCTGTCCGCTACAACGATCAGATATGGCTCACTGTCTTCCGGCAGACTCTGAAGGGCTATGATGTAACTGCCCATGTCCTTGCAATCGTAAATAGTCCAGAGCCCACCAGGGGTTGAACTGAATAGTTCCTCACAGGTTGATACAACTGTGCCCTCCCTGATGGTTTCAACCCTGTAGGACATGTCAGGCTGGATATCCTGATCCATTGAAAACCGCTCCATTGCAGGGTCAAAGACCATGGTGTAGCCTCCAGGACACGCAATCTCCATACCGATCCTGCCAATGGAAAAGAGCTTCCTGGTCATACCCTTGAAACCTCCTTCAGGAGACCATCCTGGAGCTGGAAGACCCTGTCTGCAATCTCAAGCAGAGAGGATCTGTGGGAAATCACTATAACCGTTCTGCCCAGGAAAAGCCTTCTCATGGATTCCTTCAACCTTCTCTCATTCTTTTCATCAAGGGCTGAGGTAGGCTCATCAAATATCAGAACAGGCGGGTTTCTAAGGAAGGTCCTTGCCATGGAGATACGTTGCCTTTGTCCGGAAGAGAGACTAAGCCCCCGCTCACCCACCAGGGTATTGTAGCCCCTGGGAAACATCTTTATGTCTTCATCTATGCCTGCCAGCCTTGCTGCTTCAATAACCTCTCTTTCATCAGCATCCATCCTGCCGTATCTGATATTGTTGTAGATGGTGTCATTAAAGAGAAAAACCTCCTGTGACACAAGACCAATATGCTTCCTCAACCAGTAAGGATCCAGATCTCTTATGTTATGGCCATCTATAAATATGTCACCCCTTGAAGGGAGATAGAACCTGAGGACGAGATTGACAAAGGTGGTCTTGCCAGCCCCGCTTGGTCCAGCAAGTACAATAGTCTCGCCGGGTCTGATAAGGCAGTTGATACCCTTTAAAACATCCACCTCACCGTCATAGGAAAAGTAGAGATCCTTGAAGAGGATCTCCCCCCTGAGCACAGATGGCATATAGAGTTTTTTATCTGTCACCTCAGGTAGATACATGAAGAGTTCCTTTAATCTATCCATTGATGCAAGGGATGGCTGTAACATAATATGCGTGTAGGAGAGTGCTGTTGCTGACTGAGTCAGGTAGAGTATATATGTGCTAAAGGCAACGAAATCACCTATAGTGATGGCCCCCTTCATGATCTCATGGGCACCGGCCCAGATGATCAGGACAGTCAAAAAGATCTGTACAGCCTTTGAAAGGTACTGAGAGGACTGACCCAGAAGCATCAGTTGCATCCTCTTTCTCAAGAGGTCCTTGAGCTTCCCCGACAGCCTTTTAACCTCCCCCTTCTCTGTAACAGAAGACTTCACGAGTTCAACTGCTGAGAAGGCCTCCTGGAGACTCTGCGATGTCTCTGCACGGAACTCCCTCTCCTGCCAGCTTGCGGACCTTATCCGGGCTCCAAAGATGTAACTGATAATAAAATAGAGAGGTAGCACCGTGATGAGTAAAAGGGTTAGCCTTGGACTCAGGCTGAAGAGTATAACAAAGCCGGAACAGAGGTATACCAGTTTTGTTAGGATCTGAACCATATTATCAAGGAAGAGATGCTGCAGTGCATCAACATCATCAGAGACCCTTGATGTGAGATAACCTGATGGTGTCTTTCTGAAGAAGGACAGGGGAAACCTTAAAACATGCTCAAAGAGGGATAGCTGGAGGTTGTAAGTCAAGTGCTGCTGGAACCTCACTGAAAGGTAACGCTGCAGTATACCCATGGTGCCTGTAACCAAAGCAAGAACAACAATGGCGGTTAGCAGGAAGGTAAGTGATTCAAGTTGGGTCTTCACGGCCGGATAATACTGCTCAAGGGAGAGTGAGGAAAGTATCTCCTTGAGACGAACAAAGCCCTTCTTCATGATAACAAAGTCTATCAGGATCTTGGTACTCAGCGGTAACAGTGAGGCAAGCATGGTTGTTACTATTCCCAGCAGTATTGCAACCAGACCAATCCATCCTGCAGAACCTGCAAACCTGAAAAAAAACTTTATATCTCTTAGACGGAACCTTGTCTCTTTCATGACAATACAACTCTTTTAAAGATCAGGTTTAAATCCGCTCATAATTAATACCCTGTCCTTACCTATTGGTTTATCTGTTTTGCAGGACATTACTGATAATAGTATAAATCATGCAAGGAATATATTGTACAGATCTAAAGGTGGTGAAGAGGGGCATTCCCCCATTTACTCATCTACTCATTAACTCATCAACTGCTCATGCTTACTTGTCAACTATCGTACCGGTAAAGCCATCTCTTATCTCTCTTGCACTGAGCGGGATATTGGGTACATTGGCATTGCCCGGCCTTGTTATGACATGGATAAATTTTGTCCCCCTCACATCATCCTCCATGGCTGCCACTATTGCCCTTTTTGTGGAGACCCTGTAAATGTTTCTTATCCCGAAGCCCCCAGCCACAACTGCCAGGTCTGTAACCCTCTCGGTATGGGTGGGCTGGTTCCCGGTGGAACCATAGGCAGCATTGTCTATGGCGAGTATCGTCAGGTTTGAGGGGTTAAAGAAGGCCGTGGTGCCCAGTATGCCTGGGTTCATCATGAGGCTTCCATCACCATCAATTACATAGACCTTCCTGGTTGTGTTGAGTGAAACCCCCAGGCCAATTGGGGTTGCCATGCCCATGCTTCCAAGCATATAGAAGTTTGATGGCTGGTGCAGTATCTGATAAAGCTCCTTTGAAGGTATACCCAGGTTTGAGATTACAAGGTTGTCTCTCAGATAATCCTTTACTATCTCAATAGCCTGGTATCTTGTCAGCCTTGCCTTCATTCTTGCTCTCTTCTGATTGAACTCCCGGCACTGAAAGACCCTCTCTCTTTCCGCTGCCTCCAGGGGAATACATCCCTCCCAGACTGCCGGACTCAACAGAAAGGCATGCACCCTGCCCTCGCTGAAAACCCTCCTTAGCGGGGCCTCAATCCTCCGTATATCATCCTCCCTGTTTATCAGTGTGTAGGGTATCCCCGCTGCCCTCAGCAGACCTTTCAATGCCCTGCCCATAGGCTTTTGTGCCTCTATGGGCTCTTTGTAGACACCCCTGTGGCTTATGAATATGGGAAGGGGGAGGTTGTAAAACATGGTAAGCGAAAGGAGGGCATTAAGCATGTTTCCAAGCCCTGAGGACTGTATTATCATTGCAGGATTCCTTTTAGAAAGGGCAGCACCTGCTGCAATTCCGACACCTTCCTCCTCCCTGGCAAGAGGAATGTACATGCCATGGGTGGAGATCCTCTGCAGCAGAGCCTTGATCCTGTCACAGGGCAGGCCAAGGACGAAATCCACCCCTGCGGCTTTTAGTATCTCTATGAATCTGTCTTCAGGTGATCGCACAGTATGGCCTCAATCTCGCTGTCAGTAATGGACCTGGATATGAAAACAGGCTCTGCTATAAAGGTACCTATCTCTCTTTCCACCCTCTTTTCTCCACCACCGGTGATATTTAATAGTACCATGTCATCCCTATTTATCTCACCATCTTTAAGTGCCTTGAAAAGTGATGCAACAGCCACACCAGCAGCTGGCACAATATCAATCCCCTCGGTGCTCTCAAATACCTTCATCGCCATGTAGACCTCTGTGTTTGTTATGCCGTACATCATCCCTTCTGTGGACTTCAGGGCATCATACACACCGCCCATCACAGAGTAGGCAGGGTAGCGGTTTGACAGCACCCTTGTGGTTATCTCATTGATCAATCCGGGGTCAAGATCCTCCCTGTCAATCTCCCGGCTGCTCCGTTGCCATGCCTTTACCATCGGTGCAAAGGGCAGGTTCTGTGAAAGATGTAGCCTTGGCGGCCTGCTACCATAACGGCCGTCAATGACAAGCCTCTCTGCCATCTCCCACACACCGATCGCACCTGTTCCACTGCCAACAGCCTGGAAATAATGATCAGGCATCCTGCCCATAACCTGAACCGCCTCAAGCAGGACCACTCCCAGTGCATCCCTCTTGGCAATGTTCTTCACCCCTCCCTCAAAGGGCATCCCCATGGCAGTGGATATCCTTCTTGCCACATCAATTGCATCAGAGTAGTCACCGTCAGAGACGGCAACAGTTGGTACATTCACAGGCTCCACAAGATACCACATCTCAAGGAGACACATCCGTGGTACTACTACAACTGCAGGAAAGGCCGAAACCGCGGAGAGATGGACAAAGGCCCTTGCAGTGTTTCCTGCAGAGGCCACCACAAGGCCTGCCACGCCATTCTCCCTTGCATTCTGCATGACCACCGCTGCCTCGTACTCCTTGAATGTACAGGTCTTTACCAGGGCCCCCCGTTCTGGCCAGTAGCCATTGAAGGCGATATAGAGGTTTTTCATTCCTGTAAAGGAGGCAAGGGCCTCTGACTTGTACACAAGGGGAGCAGGCTGGGAGAAATCAGCATCATGGACAGGCAGCCAGTTGAAACGCCAGATACCTTCTTTGTTATCGCTGATTCTCAACTGCCTGTCCTCATATTCTGTGATCAGAAGTGAATCCTTGCAGTGCTCACAGAACGCACAGTATGTATCCTCAAGGATAGCCCCGCATTTACTGCATCTGATCCTGAAATGTGCCATAAATCCTCCTTTTATTGTGTAACCCTCTATGGGACAGGGGGTATCAATGGGGTAACATAACCCTGTTCAAGTAACAAACCCTGATAGCAGTTCCATAATATCAACAATCATGATCTTCCTGTGATAACCCCTCATCGCCTCATTCACCTTTTCGTAACAGGCAGGGCAACTCAGTACCAGTCTGTGGGCACCCTTCTCATATGCCTCATCAATGCTGAGGCGGGCAATGGCAGTGGCATTTTCATGGAACACCTTCCTTGCCGCTCCCCCTGCACCACAGCATCGCGAGAGCCTGCCCCATCTGTCAAACTCAACAAGCTCCACACCAGGGATTGCCTGCAGGATCTCTCTGGGCTCCCTTATCACACCCACCCCCCTGCTGAGATAACAGGGGTCATGATAGATGAGTCTTTCCCGTAACTCTCCTCTGATCTTCAACCCTCCCTCTCTGAGTGCCCTGAGCACGTACTGGGTAATGTGGATGATCCTGAAGGGAAGCCTCTCACCGTAGTAGTAGGGCCAGTCCTTGCTCATCATGTTTACACAGCATGGACATGAACAGATCAGCTCCCTCACCCCCCTGTCCCTGTATGCCTGAACAAGCCTCTTTACCAGTGCCTCCAGTGGTTCATGCTGCCCGGTGATATAAAGGGGAAAGCCACAACAGACCTCCTCTTCAGCTTCCAGCATGGTGAACTCCCTTCCGATAGCCCTTAGCACCATCAGGTCACCCCTCACCATTGGCTGTGCCTGGTATGCGCCGGTACAACCCACATAGTATGCTATCTCAGCCCTTCTGGCTGGCTCAGGCCCTTCCGGGAACCATGGACTGTATCTCTCCGAGGCAGGTTGATTGTAGGGGTTACCTGTGCTTTCAATCGCACCCGGTATCTCGGCCTGGGACCCCATGGGTCCCAGCCCCCTCTTTACCATCTCCCGTCTGAGCAGCGGCCAGAGCCTCTGTGTATCAATCCCTGCAGGGCATACCTCACCGCATGCCCCGCAGGTGGTACACTCAAATACAGCCCTTGTGAAATCCCCGAGGAGTTGTTCAGGGAGATCCCTGCCGGTGATGAGGGCACGGAGTGATTCTGTTTTTTCTATGAAACTCCTGTATATTCTTATCTTCTCCGATGGTGCTATGGCGATCCTGCCTGTTACCTCCTGTACAGGACAGTATCTCAGACACTCCCTGCACTGGGTACAGGCCTTGATCTCTGCCATCTCCTTCCGGCCAAGCCCTTCTGTAAAGCCTCTGACCATCTTCAGATCCTGAAGCCCTCGCGTCTTCTTGCCTCTGAAATGGTTACGGGAGCGGTCAGGACATGTGAGGGGAGGTACAGGAGCAACACAAGCCCGGCCAGGTAATGGAGCATAAAGAGTCTGCCCTCGGGGAGGGGCTGGAAGGAGAATGTAAAGAGCCCCACCATGAACCTCTTGACCTCAACGATGTCTGTCCTGTAGATGTACCTCATAAGGAGGCCGCTAACACTTATAATCAAAAGAATGATGATGAGGCAGAGATTTCCCGGAGAAATGTATCTCCTCCAGTCCACAGATGCCCTCACAACCAGGATATAAAGGAGACTCAGGGGCATTAAAAGCCCCGCATATTTACCCATACACACGATATGTGACCACCAGGAGGGAAGCCCAACAAGGATGTATCTCAGGTGGGCAAGAAGGACAATTATAAAGGATAGATGAAACAACCACTCACCGAGCCACAGGGGCTTGTTGATCCTGAAAAGTCTCGTAAAGAAAATCACATCCAGCAGCGACAGCATGTAGAGAACCGTTCTGGGGTATGTGCTGTCATTGAGATAGACCTGATCCTGCCCTTGAGCCCTGCACAGTAGCAGTATATTCATGACCCCTTTGATATAAAGGAGTGCGATTACAATGTATGTGATTATGATTATGAACATCAAAACATCTGGGCTCTCTCACCCTTAAAGGGACTATTCAAGCATCAGTGGTGATTTCATGAACTCTGTCCTCTGCGCAGAGCGAACCGTATTTTCAAGGAGCATTGAGATGGTTACAGGTCCTACCCCGCCTGGTACAGGCGTGATATAGGATGCCTTCTCCTTTACTGTCTCAAACTCCACATCACCAACAATGCTGCCATCCTCAAGCACGTTTATACCTATGTCCACCACCACGGCGCCCTCCTTGACCATGTCAGCCTTTATCAGCCCCCTTACACCAGTGGCTGAACAGAGGATATCAGCCTGTCTTGTAAAATGGCCAAGGTCATGGGTATTCTTGTGGCAGACAGTAACTGTGGCCTCCTTGGCAAGTAACATCATGGATAGGGGTTTGCCCACCGCAAGGCTTTTGCCCACGACAACGGCATGTTTGCCTTTGAAGTCTATGTTGTGGTGCTCAAGGAGTCTTATCACACCGAAGGGGGTACAGGGAAGGAAACTTGTGACACTGGGCATGAACCTGCATTCATGGAGAAGCTCGTATGTCCCCTCCTTGAATATCTGGAATGTGGATTCATCAGCAGCAAGCCTGCCCACTGAGATGGCACCAAGGCCGTCTATATCCTTCTCGGGAACTATCTCGTTTACAACCCTTCTCGCGTTGATCCTCCTTGGAAGCGGGAAGAGCACAAGCAGACCATTGATCCTCTCGTCTCTGTTGATTTCATGGATCACATTGAGTATCTCGTTCACTGAACTGTCCTCTGGCAATCTGAACTGATATGCCCTTATGCCCACCTTGTTGCATGCCTTCAGTGTGGCATTGTAATAGGAAAGGGATGATAGATTCTCTCCAACCAGCAGAAGTCCCAGGCCAACGTCTATCCCGTACTCCCTGAGTTGCTCCACATCCTCCCTTACCTTCTCCTTGATCTCCTCGGCAAGCCTCTTGCCATCCATAATGACTGCCATAGACTACCTCCTGGTTATCAGTTTTTTTCATTATGAATCTCTATTTTCACATTCCTTGCCACAGCAAGTCCAGCCTCAACCTCAAGGGCCTTGAGAACCGCCACGGGTACAGGGCAGGAGACATGTCTGAGACAGTTGTTTGATGCACGGAAAACAGGGTTGTTAAAGATGGCCTTGAAGGCATCCATCATCTCAAGCTCCTTCAGCTCCTCCGCCAGCTTCTTAACCATCTCACAACCAGATCTGATCTCTATATTGAACCTGCTGTCTTCTGATTTTGACAGTACAATTATGCTCTCAAAACCACAGGCACCTGAATTGACTTTTACCCTGGTCAAAGAACCTCCTTTTGTCTTTCCTGTTCATCCTTTTACCATGACGGGAACCTGCTTTTCTTCAAGGAGTTTCTTAAGGCTGGGGAATTTATCCTTCATATGGGGTATGTGCATGGCCATCATGAACTCCTTCTCAAACTCTGGCTCAACGGCTATCTCCATGAACTCAACAAAGCGTGCCTTCTCATCCGCCTCTCTTCGCTTGTCCCTGTTGAGCAGAGCCATCCTTGCACCATCGCCTGCAGCATTACCCACTGCATAAACCCTGTCTATCTCACAGTCAGGAAACATGCCGAGCGTAAGGGCGGACTCCTTGTCAATGTAGCTTCCAAAGGCACCGGCAAGCACCACCCTGTCAAGCCTCTCAACGCCCATCTTCTTCATCATCAGCTTTGCACCTGCATAGAGCGCTCCCTTTGCGAGCTGAAGTGCCCTCACATCCGCCTGTGTGATGGTGATGTCAGTGCCTATAGATGTCTCCTCAGCCCAGGCAATCACGTATTCAGGCTTTCCATCTGAACCCCGTCTGACCCTTGGTGTCTCCAGATCCATATTGAACTTGCCCGATTTGTCAATGATTCCTGCCTTGAACATCTCTGCAACGGCATCTATGATTCCCGAGCCACATATACCCTTTGCATTCACCTTCTCAAGATGGGTGTGCCAGTCTGCCTTGCCAATGACCTTGTAAAGGGGCTCCTTTGTCTCAGGATCAATCTTCACCTTCTCTATTGCACCAGGGGCTGCACGCATGCCAAACTTTATCTGGGCCCCTTCAAAGGCAGGCCCTGTTGCACATGATGTGGAACATATCCTCTCACGATTACCCAGGAGAAGCTCCCCATTGGTGCCTATGTCAATGATCAGGACCATCTCATCCTGGTTGTAGGGCTCCTCGGCTATCAGGACACCCACGTTGTCGGCACCCACAAAGCCTGCCTCAATGGGCAGTATATGGACATATGAACCTGGGTTGATCCTCAACCCCAGGTCCCTTGCCTTTATATCAAGGGAGTGCTGCACAGCGGGTATAAAGGGCGAACGGCCTATGTACTCCGGGTTGAAGCCAAGGAATATATGATGCATTGCTGTGTTGAAGACAATGGTCATATCAACTATTGCTGAACCACCGTTCTTGCCGTTTGTCCTCAGGTCAGCTGAGACCCTGTCAATGATCTCGTTCAGCCCCTCAATGATGGCATCCTGCATCTTCTGCAGACCATCAGGGTTTGTCATCGCATAGGTGATACGGCTCATCACATCCTCACCATAGGGCACCTGCGGATTCATCATGGACTCTGTGTTTATCACCCTTCCCGTATTCATATCGCAGAGATATCCCACCACTGTGGTGGTGCCAATGTCAACAGCAAGTCCATAGGAGGGCTCAACAAAACCGGGCTCTACCTTGACTATCTCCCTGTCCATCCATACAGTGACTGTAACCTTCCACTCTCCTTTCCTGATAGCATCCTGCAGATCCTTCAGTGCCGTATAGTCAAAGCTGAGCCCCTTCAGTCCGTACTCATCCTCCAGAAATCCGAGTACCCTCTCCATGTCACCGGTGGTCATGTCGTGAAGCGATGGCGGGGGCAGTTCCACATTGTACTTTTTCACAGCAGGGTCAAGCCTTATGGACAGCTCTTTTGCAGCCTTCCTGACAACCTGCTTCCCTGCCCGTGAGCGTTCCGGCACGAATACCTTGAGGTCTCCCCGTATCTCCGCAGCACAGGCAAGCCTTATCCCAGGCCCATCCTCGGGCTTTATATGTTTCAGTTCATCCTCGGTAAGGGGTGAGAGATGTTTCATGCCTGATTCTATATTGTCCTTTTCAAAGTAACCCTCCTCAATTCTCACCTTACACTTGCCGCATACCTTTTTGCCGCCACATAGGGCCTCAATGTCAACACCAAGGGCCTGTGCAGCATCAAGCACTGTCTTACCCTCCTGTACCTCACCGCGTCTGCCAGAGGGCTGAAAGATAACCCTGAACCTCTTCATCTACTACCTCCTTGTATTGAAATTTTCAGTTTTTTTATTCAGGACCCCGGGAGGGGACAGAGAGGGGGAAGGAGGGAACCCGGAGTCCTTACCCGTGTTGCCACGGGAAAACCTGATCATCCCATAACGGGCGATAAAGGCTTCATATCCGTGAGAGGTTTGAGCCTCTCTACAACGGAACCTCTTTTAATGATACACCTCTTATCAGACATCTGCTTTCCCTCTTCTGGGGATACCCCTTTGCCCTCCTCATGTAGGGACATATGTTGATGCAGAAACCACAGTTGGGTTTGGCCTCAAAGGCCTTTATACCCTTTTTCAGGGAACGACACCTCTCATATATTACAATCCTCTCGTAGGGTGTCCTCACAGACCAGGTTCTGCCAGTGAGTGCCCTTGAAGGACAGTGCTGCACACAGAGGTCACACTCTCCACAGAGTGACTCGGTGATCGGCCTGTCAGGTTCAAAGGGTGCGTCTGTCAGTACAGTAGCCCAGGAGAGGGCTGGTCCATAATCGGGGTTTATCACAAGCCCGTTCTTGCCAATCCACCCAAGACCTGAACATGTTGCAGCCGTCTTGTGGCTGAAGAGTTCATAGAGCCTTGACACAAAGGTACCATTCCTCCTGTCAGAATCAGGTGGTATGGAGAGGTATCTATACCCGAGGCCCCTCAGATACCTTTCGGTGAGTTTCTGGAGATTCAGTAGCCTCCTTACAGTTGTGGCATTCAATTTGCTGTCCAGGGCAATGGATATACCACGGTTCAGGTGGCTTATCTCCTCGCTGAGGGCCTCTGTAACATCACCCACGCCCACAAGGGTAGCTCCCTTTGCCTTCAGGAAATCCTTCAGTTGCTCTTTATCAGGCCTTCTTATTTGCCTCAGCCTCCTCTCGCATCCTTTTAAGGGCACTGACCATGTTTATTGCCTCCTGAAGTGCGTTGTTTGCATCAGGGGCATAGCCATCAGCACCCCACTTCTCGGCAAGCTCCTGTGACACAGGTGCTCCACCGATCATGATCTTCACATCTGGGTTTTTCTCCCTCAGTTTATTGATCACCTTCTGCATACCCACCATTGTTGTGGTCATCATGGCGGAAAGACAGACAAGGTCAGAGTCGGTCTTTATCTGCTCCTCAACGAACTTGTCAAGGGGCACATCCCTTCCAAGGTCATACACATCAAAGCCTGCAACATCAAACATCATCTTGACAATGTTTTTGCCAATGTCATGGACATCACCCTCCACCGTGCCTATCACCACAGAGCCCTTCACCCCGAGATCCATCTGCCTCACATGGGGCTTCAGGATATCAAGACCTGCATAGAGGGCATCGGCACACATGAGGAGTTCGGGAACAAAATACTCCTGCTCCTCAAAGA
Source organism: Nitrospirota bacterium (assembly GCA_011321725.1). Lineage (GTDB taxonomy): Bacteria > Nitrospirota > Thermodesulfovibrionia > Thermodesulfovibrionales > JdFR-85 > JAADHP01. Next base: position 23,020 of record DROX01000128.1, read on the forward strand.
GCCGACCCACCTCTTCCATGCCAGAGACAAGACCATCAAAGATGGCCTCATTTGCATCCATCCCGATCTCAACAGCCTCCTGTGCTGCCTCCTTCACAGCATCCTCGTCATACTGGATCACCCCGTTTTTGAGTCTTTCAAGGATCTCCCTTCTTTTCTCTTCGCTTACCATAAAAACTCCTCCTTTACTTTTTTATTTCATCCATCATTGCCTTCATGTTTTCAGGTGGCACAGTTGGCCAGATGTCACAACCCGGCCAGACAGCACTTACACCGTCATCAATGCACTTCCTCATGGTGGAACGCACAGTCTCCTCATCACCCGTGACAAGCACATTGTAGGGGTCATAATTTCCAAATATAAGCGCCTGGGGGCCTAACTTCTTTCTTGTCTCTGCAATATCATTCTTCTGGTCAACGCTTATAGCCTTTGTGCCTGACTCCATCATGAAACCAACGATATCATTTGTCTTGCCACATATGTGCAGTACTGTGTTACCCTTGAGCTCTGCGAATATCTTCTTCAGATAGGGCAGGATCAGGTTCTTGAAGACCCTTGGACTCAGCACATCCGATGTGGCACCCATCTCACGCACTGTTATGTAATCCACACCCACGGACTCGTACTCTCTGGCAATCTTTATGATTACATCCGCAAGTTTGTCAAGGAGCTGGCCCGTCTTGTCGGGCTTTTTGAAGGAGAGCTTGAGGAGGTCATTCAGTTCCATGATCTGTCCTGCAAGGGTGAAGGGACCGAGCACATATGTGCCGATGGCGAACTCCTCGCCAATGTCCTTTTTCAGCATCTCTATCGCCTCTTTTACCAGGGGAACCCTTCCCTTTTTCTCCACCCCCTGGGGGACCTCTATATCCATCTCATCCTCATTATGGATAACCTTCTCCTTTATGGTGGGATAGAGTATATCCTCTGAATGGGCATATACATTTATCTGGCATCCCAGCGCCTCTGCCTCAACGGTGAGGTCAAAGGGAACCACTGCTGACTCAAATCCGAAAAGCTTCGGAGTGGTGGCAGCCGATTCCGCCATCATCCTTGCATCAAGGTGTACTGCGGCAAACTTGTAACCCAGGGTCTTGAGCCCCTCTGTTGTTACATTACCCATCCCGCTGAAACAGGGCACCCTGTCCACAGGTTCGCCTGAAAAGAGTTTCAAAATCCGTTCTCTTGAATTCATTGTTGTTACTGCCATAGCAGAATCTCTCCTTTCATTTCTGAAAATCTAAAATTTAATATCCGACCATCTGAAATCATTTCTTTCTTCTTGCACCACCCTCTCTTACCTTCTGCACGAACTCAGAGAAGTATCTGTTTATTGGAAGATTTCCGTTTTCCGGGATCTCCCCTGTCTCATCGTATACCAGGGTGCTCAGCAGTATGTGAGCTGTTGCCACGGCAGGGAAAATCCTTGGTGCTGTTACAATGGGTCCGTAAAAGTTGAAGTCACTCCAGAGGGCTGTACTCATCCCCTGCGCCACGGCATCCATGGCCCTGAAACCATCAAGACCCCATATCTCTTTTGATTCCTTCCACATATGGGTACCATTTGAGTAGGCACCCCCGCATGGAAGACCCAGCTTCTCCTTTATGATCCTGTTTGCAATCAATGAAAAGGATGTAGATGGCAGATTCATCACCGATGTGTCTACTATTATTGTATCAAACTGGTCAGCCCCCTGTGAAAGGATCATCTCAAGACTCTTGAGTCTTCCCATGGGTGTCTGATCCTGATCATCAAAGGCCTGTACTACCACATGCCTTATGCCAAGGTCCTTCAGTCTCTGGACCTGCCCCCTGATGTCTTTGTCCCAGGGGGTGATGCTGTTGTATAGGAACCTGTCCTGCAGGCCCAGCTTTGCAACATATTCAGTTGCCTTTGCACGCTTTTCAGCAACCCACATATCTATGCCAAAGGGCATATCTGTGGTCTCCACATAAAAATCTATGTATACCTGAGCCTCCTCAGGTGTATTTGCAACCATTGCAACCATCGCAGGAATCCCTGTTGACCTGCTCAGTTCCTCCTGCCTGCGGATCAATTCTGTTGCCCGTTCTCGGTCAAATTCTGCCCTCTTTCTGTCTATTAATATCCTGTCCTTGTTATGAAACATGGAGGCTATCAGCAGTGGCGGATGCTCTCCTGGCTGACCTCCTATCTTGATGCCGTTGATATCAAAGACCTTCTGTTCTGTGCTGAATCTGAACATACACTCTCCTTTGTGAAAGATTCCCTCCCCCGGACACGGGGGAGGGTGATTGACTCCCCAACCTGATTAATCAGCAATTAATAGATTCCGTGATCAAATTTCGGTGGTGGGAGATACTCCCACTCCTCACCTGCCTGGATCTTCTGTGCAAGCTCAACACACTTCACAGCATACTCAAAGGCATAGGGTATGCCCGGGCCGTTTGGTACGAAACCAGCAAGGAGACAACCTATGGCAGCAGCCTCAAAGACCTCTTCCACCGTGGCACCTGCCTTTACCGCCGGAAGCACATGGATGATGCATCTTGGTGACATGTAGGCCACCCCGCCTGCCATAAAGATGAGTTCCTTGATCTTCCTTGACAGCGCGCCATCCTTCCAGAAGGCATTATAGAAGTCTGCAAAGGTCTTTCCAGCCTCGGGATTGAGCTGGTTGATAATCTTGAACATCCTGGGTGTGAAGAGCATCTTCTCTTCCATGTACTTGTTTGCCTCTTCTGGTGACATTTTCTTTTCTTCTGACATGCTAACCTCCCTTTCTTTGCTCTCCGGCCTCATGGCCAGAAATCTCCTGAAACTTTCAAGAATACCCATTTCTTACCTCCCCTTGATAAGGGCAATTTTCAATGCAGCCTTACCACCTCCTTTGATCTGGATAAGGGTTGATTATGAATCCTACAGCCTCCAGTTCCTTGCCACCTCAATAAACTTCTGGATGTTTTCATAGGGCACGTTGGGAGGGATATCACAACCGGGCATGAGCACAAAGGCACCATCTGTGCCCGCTGTTTCTATGATACTCCTGCATGTCTGCTCCACATCCTGCACGCTTCCCTGTAGCATCACTGCCACAGGGTCAACATTTCCGGCAAAGCAGATCTTTCCTTGAAGCAGCTCCTTTGCCTTTGCAATGTCAGTCTTGTGATCAAGACTTATACAGCTTGCCCCTGTCTCTGGAAAGAGCTCCAGCCTGTCTGTTGTATTGCCACAGATATGCAGAAGTGTATGCACACCCTTTGACCTTGCCCAGTCAGTGAATTTCTTCAGCCCGGGTATGGCAAACTGCTTGAACTGCCTCTTTGAGATCAGGTCACCCGAGGCTGTGGGGTCAGCAAGGCTGATAACCTCAAGGGTTCCATCATCAACCACCGGCTCGTAGAGATGTATCAGCAGGTCTGTGGCAAAATCCACAACCTTTTCAACAAAGGCCGGTTTCTTGAAGGTGGCCTTCATCATGGCCTCCTCTCCCACAAACCTTGCTCCCAGTGTAAAAGGACCCCAGGCAGTCATGGTAACCACATAGGTGTCACCAATTGCTGCCTTGGTCTTCCTCAGGGCATCCTTGACGGTGTTGATGGTCTCATCCTTATCAATATCGCCTATATTCAGCCTGCTCAGGTCTTCTTCAGAGCTAATCAAGGGGTCTTCAAGATCAGGGGCACCAACCTCGCGAAACTTTATCTTCCCGCCAAGGGCCGCAGCATGAAAGTTATTGTATCCTGAGCCTGCATATACAATATCACACTGTAGCTTCTCGCTCATGTCTATAAGCATCCTGGTCATCTTGTCAGAATCATTGGCAAGCTCCTGAAATGTTGTTCCCCAGTTGTGGATGCTCCACATTCCTCCACCAAAAAGGGTGACAGGTACCCTCTCTGGCTTGCCCCCTTCAAAGGCTTTTAATACCGTCTCTTTTGGTGTCATAGAGGCCTCCTTCTTTGTATTGTTTTTTGTAATTGCCTATGATCATATCAAGGGTGCTCTTTACCTCGGAGAGAGACACAGGCCTGTTGAGGTGCTCTGCATTATCATGACAGGATGGATCATTGCTGATAACCAGAATGCAGACAGTGGGGTCAATCTTCCTGATTATGGCCGATGCATCCTTTGCACTGAGGCCCACATCCTTTGAATCAAGTACAGCAACAGCATAATGCCTCTGCAGTATCATCTTTATTGCCTCTGCCGGATGTTCAATAGTATCCACATCATATCCGCTGTCTCTTAATACCGGATAGAGACCCTTTGTAAGCATCTGGTCACAACTGCAGAGTAGGATCCTTGTCATGGCTCTTACAAAGTTGCAATTATAATGCCAGAGGGTCAAACACCTGAATACAGCGGTTATGTCCTGGAGGGCAGGGATATGCGGGGAATTTTTCCCCAGTTATGTGTGGAAAAATTCCCCGGACAGACAACCATCCTCAAGGGCATCTCTGGCTATCCTCTTTGTCTTTACGGACAGTGGTTATCTCGCCTGAAACATTCACAGACCTTATCAGGCTATCCAGCACAGGACAGTGTTGTATCACCTTCTCTGACAGGGCTTTAACCCTCTCCTCGTCATCGGGGGATTCAATCTTAAGGTTGTATCTTATCTCGGAAAATCCAGGTGGAACAGTGTCGTCAACCATGAAAAGCCCCCTCAGGTCAAGGGACCCTTCAATATCAACGGAAAGTGACTCTATTGTTATACCCTCATGTACAGCAAACTCGTAAAGTGCACCCTCAATGCATGCCGCGAGGGCACAGAGAAGCAGTTCAATAGGATTTGGTGCCCTGTCTGTACCACCTGCAGGCTCTGGATAGTCAGCAGCCACAACATGCTTTCTCACCCTTGTCTCTGTGTACAGTCCGTAGACATGCCGTGATGACACCCCTGGTCTGTACCGGGCCGCCTCGGGCTTCCTTTTGAAAAGGGCCATCCTTCTTGAGACGATCTCCTTCAGCCTTTCATTGTCATACTCCTGTTCCATATAACCTCCTTTACCTGGATTGTTATCCAACAATAGCAATATCAATACCAGCCACACCGCTTACTCATTAACCCATCCACTCATCCACCCATCCACTCATTTACTGCTCACCGCTCACTGGTTCTTAGCATATTATTTGCATAGTTATTTTGTATGAAGACTACTATCGTAACAGGAATGCTCGGTGCAGGAAAGACCTCCTTCATCCTGAATCATCTGAAGCATGCAGTGGAAAAGACCGTTGTGCTGGTCAACGACTTTGGCAGGGCCGGGGTGGATGGTGAGATAATCTCACAACGGAACACCGATACGATTGAGCTCCCAAGCGGATGTGTATGCTGCACCTTGAGGTATGACCTGCTCACAACACTTCAAAGGATAACGAATGAGTTACAACCAGAGCATCTCCTCATTGAACCCAGCGGCATCGCATCACCTTCAGCTGTACTTGAGGCGCTTCATGAATCGGGCATCACCAGATATGCTGTTGTAACTCTGGTTGACCCTGTAGAGTTTCTGGAGACCCATGATTCCGGTATGTATGGTGCCTTTTTTGAGGACCAGATCAGGAACGCTGATATGGTCCTCCTCAACAAGACCGACATAGCCAGACCCGAGGTGGTTGAAAGGACATGGGAGATTGTACATGAAATGAACCCCTTTGCTGTTGTATTTAAGACCTCTTATGGAAGGATTGACACCCCTTTAAAGATGCACAACCATGAGCAGCCCCTGAAACGGGAAGGCCACATCCATCTTGAAACCATAACCCTTAATATACCGCAGGGTGCATCATATGAGGGGATAAAAAGACTCTTCCATCGGATTCTCTCGGGGAGTTTCGGGAAGGTACTCAGGGCAAAAGGGCTTGTGCAGACCGATTCAGGCCCCTACAGATTTGACTATACATCAAAGAGGTTGAACATAGAGTTTTTCTCTTCCCATATATCAAGAAGCCGTATAGTGATCATAGGCAACGGGCTTGATGCCAGTGCTATTGAGACATCCCTTTAGGGCTTCCCAAACTATCTTGTAATAAGGAACTCGTACTCTCTATCGCCCTCTTTGATATCCAGCAACCTGAAGCCTGTCCTTTTAGCCAGTGCAGGGATGTCTGTACGTGAGCCAGGGTCAGTGGTTATCACCTTCAGGACCTCTCCTTCAGCGATCTCATTCAAGGCCTTTTTTGTCTTTATGACCGGCATGGGGCAGACAAGACCTCTGAGATCAAGCACCCTTTCCATAACCTCCTCCTTTAAAAAGTTGTCTGGTTTGTTTCGTTTATCCCGTTTGTCTGGTTCATGTAGCCCTTGTGTTATAAATTCAACTGAATTCCGGGGTTCAGAGTTCACTGTTTGTTACCATTTACCTGTCCTTTCCTTATCCACCCCTTTGCCCAATATCATGCAAATAATGTACCTCACTCACCAATCTGGAGCTGTCCCATGGGTCAAGGGCTGATCCAGTGCACCCAGGATGTTTGACAGGGCAGCCTCTTTTTAAAAATAATAGATTATGGATGATGCTGAGGTCAGCAGAAGAATCTTAAACAACAACAAAGGGCTGTCCATTCTTTACAAGATCTCCCTTACCCTCAGCAAATCACTTGACCTGAAGACAATCCTGAAAGATGCACTTGATGAGATACTTGAATTCATGGGTGTTGATGCAGGGGTTATCTATATAATCAACGAGGAGACCCTTGAGATGATACCCGTAACCTTCAAGAATCTCTCCGAAGAGGTGATCAGGGATTTAACAGAGGTAAAGGTAAGGGTGGGTGAATGCATGTGCGGAAGCATAGCAGAGGCTGACAGGGAGGTTGTCATATACGAGAAGGCATCCCATGATGTAAGGTTCACAAGGGAATCCCTCAAAAAGGAGGGGATGGAATTCTATGTAGGCCTTCCCATAAAGGCAAAGGGCAAGGTGATCGGTGTACTGTGCGTGATAAACCATGAACCCTTCTATCCATCCTCGGAACTCCTTGATATCCTCCGCGCCACCACCGTGCCCCTTGGCCTTGCAATTGAGAACTCCCTTCTCTTTGAAAACCTGAAGAGCGAACTGAAGGAGAACAAGAAGTATTACAACTTTGAAAACATCATAACAGGCAACCCTGTTATGCTTGAACTTCTCAATACAGTAAGGAAGATCGTTGACATCCCAACCACTGTACTTATTACCGGCGAAAGCGGCACGGGCAAGGAACTCTTTGCAAGGGCAATCCACTATAACAGCCTCCGAAAGGACAGGCCCTTCATAGCGATAAACTGCTCTGCCATCCCTGAGAGTCTGCTTGAGAGCGAGCTCTTCGGATATGAAAAGGGTGCCTTCACAGGTGCTTCCACATCAAAGAGGGGGCTCATTAAGTCAGCAGAGGGGGGTACGCTTTTTCTTGATGAGATAAACTCAATGGATGCAAAGCTGCAGTCAAAACTGCTGAGGTTCCTCCAGGATATGAGCTTCTATCCAGTTGGGGCCACTGTTGCGGTGCGTGTGGATGTAAGGATAATCGCTGCCACAAATGAGGATATAGAGAGATCAATCAGGAAGGGCACATTCAGGGAAGACCTCTACTACCGTCTTAATGTGGTGAGGCTTGATATTCCTCCCCTCAGGGAAAGAAGGGAGGATATACCACTTTTATGCAAGTTCTTCCTGCACAAATACAACAGGAAGATAAACAAGAATATCAGAAGAATATCAGATGGTGCCTTCTCCATACTCTACAACTACCCCTGGCCCGGAAATGTAAGGGAACTGGAGAATACCATTGAACATGCCGTCATACTTGACGATGACGGCGTGATCTCCCGTGAGGACCTCCCCAGAAGGCTCATACAGGGTATCTCCAGGGATGAGGACAATGATCTCTCCCTTGCAAGCCTGGAGAAAAGACATATTGAGATGGTCCTTGCCCTTACCGGTGGCAACAGGAAAGAGGCATCAAGGATACTTGGAATCAATCCTGCCACATTATGGAGGAAGCTCAAGAACTACAAACTCAACTGAATTGCATTTTGCAATCCCACCTGCCCTTCAGCATTGCATTTTTCAACCAGCCCGTAAGATACAGTGAGCAGTGAGCAGTGAGCAGTAAATGGGTGGATGAGTGGATGAGTGGATGGGTGGATGAGTAGATGAGTAGATGAGTAGATGAGTTAATGAGTGGATGGGTGGATGAGTGAGCGGTGGGTGGTGAGCGGGGTAAGGGGCTTGAGGCATGTTTATTGCTACATAAGAGCAAAACCATTTTCAAGGAGGTAAGAGGCAATGGCTTTAATCAATGGACTGGACACGGAAAAACTGATGCAGGTGGTTGAACAGGTAAAGCAGAACTGGGAGGCTGGAAGGACTGTCTGGAAGGCTTCGTCCAGATGGCTTGGCGGATTCAAGGTGGAAACATCATCCCGTGACTTCAGAATCCAATTTGACGAACCCGAAATGCTCTGTGGCACTGACACAGCCGCAAACCCTGTTGAGGTGGTACTGCAGGCATATGGTGCATGCCTGACTATAGGTTATGCAATGAACGCAGCCGTAAGGGGTATAAGGCTTGATGATATCCAGATTGAGCTTGAAGGTGAGATTGACCTCCCGGGCTTTCTGGGCCTTGAACCACCGGAATCACTGAACATGGACAAGCTTCCCGGATACAAATCAATCACTGTCAGGGTAAAGATAAAAGGTGATGCCGATGCAAATACCCTGAAGGAACTTCACGAGCATGTGGTAAGCACATCCCCTGTGGGTATAACCCTTGCGAGACCTGTTGAGATCAAGACAGAGTTAGAGGTTCTATAGATGGAGATGATGTTAGAGAAGATTGACGACAGGACAAAAGAGGAGGAGATCTTTGTTGTACTATGCGCATCAGGATTCAACCATATTACCAGGGCACGCTCTGCATTGATGTTTGCCACACTTGCTGCAACCGCGGAATGCAGAACCATCCTCTATGCGGTACAGGAGTGTGTTGATATCCTGGTCAAAGGGGCCATAGAAAGGATGGAAAAACCGGGTCCCAACACACCTACACTCTCCCAGAGGCTCCGTGAGGCACTTGATGCTGGTGTTGAAATCCTCTGCTGTACACAGAGCATGGCAAACAAGGGGATTGAAGAAAAGGACCTTATTGAAGGCGTGAGACCCGCAGGTGCAATGACCCTGATTGACCTTGCCACAAAGGCGCGGGGTGTACTGTCTTTTTGATACACCGCTGGCAGGGGGCCTTTATCCTCCTTTCCTTTGCAGAAGAGACCTGATAAACCTCCCTGCCAGTGGCTCCTCTTTGGTCAGGGCACCATGGGGGCATACCTCAACACAGCAGTAGCACCTGATACATCTCTCATAGTCAAACTCAATGGCACTGGATGCCTTCTCAATAGCCCTGGCAGGGCAGTAGCTCCAGCATTGACCACACTGGAGACACTTGTTGACATCAACAACAGGTCTTTCAATCAGATGCCGCCTCATAAAGGGGTGGAGCATTGTTGGACCAAATATCAAGGGCCCAAGCTTTGGCAACCTGAAATTCTTGATATCCCTTTTATTGCCCTGTATTGTTATCTCCTCAGGCTTATACCCTTTTGCAAAGGCTGCTTTATTTGTCAATAACCTCTCTGGTGGAATCCCCAGCAGTCTGCAGACAGCTATGTCAAGGGCTGTAATGTCATCACTGCCAAGGATCAAGTTTAACCTCACAGGGGTACCGCTCTTACCAGGCCCGTTACCCTCCATTGCAAGCACACCATCCATTATTGTGAAAAGGGGATTGACCCTTTTGGCTATCAGATAGAGCAGCTCGGCAAAACGTATCCTGTCCACACCTGTCCTGAGATGCCATCGGGGCTTCCTGAGCCCCACAATACAACCGAAGAGGTTCTTCACGGAAAGGGTCAGAAGCATCTGGCCATGGGTCTTGAGCTTCGGAAGATTGATGACATGGTCAGCCTCAAGTACATCCCTGGCGATCTCCACCATACCGAAGGGTTCACCAATGTCAACCTCTGCGGTCTCCTTGAACTCCCTTGACTCCAGATCAAGATGACCCAGTTCGTCAAGATAACCTCCCTCCTTCAGGATCTTCTTGAAGCTACCTATGGCAGGACTGTCTGATATCTGAACCCTTGCTCCCCTATCAATGAGATACTCCGCCACAACCCTCACGATCACCGGATGGGTAATTACCGCCTTCTCAGGAGGTGCGGCGGCAAGAAGGTTTGGCTTCAACACCACCCTGTCTCCGCCCCTGATTCTTCCACCGTCAAGCCTCTCCAGCAGGGGGTAAAGTCTCTCCTTCAGGCCCCTGTATTCGTAATCAGCTTCTACTATGATCACCTCTGGCATATCCTGCTCCTCAGCCTCCCTATCCTGTAATCAAGAAGGAGATCAACAAACCTCTCATCCCTTATGGGCAGCCCGCTGAAATAAAAGAGATGTCCCCTGCAGTTACAATCAGATGAACCAAACCCCCTCAGGGTATCCTCTGCAATCATCCCCATATCTGCCGCTATCAGACATTCAAGCCTCTCGGATGAACGCACTGGCAGGATGCTCACAAGCTCAGCGTGGTCCCTCAGATAGTCTATATGCCAGCGGGCCTTCTTACGCCTCCTCCTGTGCCTCTGCATCCGTGCCTTCAGGGCCTTCTCAGCAGAGCCCACATATACGTAATATCCCCTTCTGAAGGGGATTTCCCCGAGGGAACCGGTCCTTATTTTCTTGTCTCTTTCAACAAAGAGGACAACCATGTATGCACCCCTGTCCACCATCTCTGTTTCAAGAATCTGCCATGGTATCTGAAGGGGCCTCACCATACTGTCCAGCTCCAGGTCATTATTCCATCTCAATGACAATGCCTCTATGAAGAGGCTCTCCCTGTTTCTGTAGAGTGCCAGAGAAAAATCCATGTCTGTATGGTATTCAGGAAGGAAATACCCCACCTCATCGGTGCTTACAAGGAATAAGACCCCTGCATCCATGCCGGCTCTCTTGACCTCTGAAAGCTCCTGCAGGTGTCTCTGCCCCCTTTTCGTCTCTGCATCAGGAAACATGGCTATACCCTTGTGAAATAATGTACATGACTTCACCTCTAACAATAGCTCTCCTTTGTCCTTTCCAAGGAGGAAGTCAAACCTGCTTCTTCCATGGGGATACTCCCTCTTCAGAACCCTGTATCCCTCAAGGCCTGGTACCTTATTGTTCTCTATAAGCCACCGGGCCACATCATTCACCCTGTGGGTGTGTAACATCACAATGGAACCGTCCTTCTCTACTGCAACGGCTGTATGCCCTGTCCGGGTATTGTTTTTTACAAGATACACGGATCTGCCGGGCAGCAAGAGCTCCCAGAGTCTCCCCGGGTTTGGCAGGTAGGCTTCAATGCTCCTGCCATTGCCTTCGCAGGATATGACAAATCTATTGACCCGCTCCTTGAAATCTGCCTTTATAATATTCTCAAAATACCTCGTCATGGATAAGATGGCCTGTTATTACCCACCCCCTGCTCACTGCTCACTCTTTAACCCATCCACCCATCCACCCATCCACCCATTCACTCATTAACTCATTAACCCATCCACTCATCCACCCATTTACTGCTCACCGCAGATTATCTTGCAACTGATAGTCACAGTCATTTTCAGTAGAGATGACAGGCTATCTTCCTGCCAGCATGCTCAATCAATTCAGGCTCGTGTCTTTCACAGATGCCCTTTGCAGAAGGGCATCTGTTCCTGAAAAGACAACCTCCTTCTACCTGTGCAGCTGATATGACCCTGAACCTCCCCCTTGTCTCATCCCTTCCGCTTTTCAGGTCAGCAAGACCCCTCAGCTTGGGGATTGAGTCAATCAACAACTCCGTATAGGGATGAAGGGGGTTGTTGAAGAGCTGTTCCGCCTCTGCCTCCTCTACTACCCTTCCAAGGTACATCACAGCCACCCTGTCAGCAAAGTAATTCACCACATTAAGATCATGACTTATGAAGATATAGGTGAGGTTTTCCCTCTCCCTCAGTTCATTCATCAGGTTCAGGATCTGGGCCTGTATGGATACATCCAGAGAAGACAATGGCTCATCAGCTACTATAACCTCGGGTGAAAGTGCAAGGGCCCTCGCAATGGATATCCTCTGGCGCTGCCCACCACTGAACTGGTGGGGATAGCGGTGCATATGCTCCTCCTTAAGCCCCACTAACTCAAGGAGTTCCACAACCCGCCCTTTCAGGTCCTCTTTCTTTCTGACAATCTCGTGAATCCTCAGAGGCTCAGAGATGATGGAATACACTGACATCCTTGGATTAAGGGATGCAAAGGGGTCCTGGAATACCACCTGTACCGCCCTGCGGTAACTCCTGAGCTCATTCCCCTTCAGGGAAAAGACATCCCTGTCACGGAAAAAGACCTTCCCCTCTGTTGGTCTCAGCAGCCTCAGAATCAACCTCGCAAGGGTGGATTTACCCGAACCGCTCTCACCTACAAGGGCAAAGACAGACCTTTCCCTTACGGAGATATTCACATCCTTCAGTGCTGTCAGTAGATGCCCCTTCCTGAACACACCTGTCTTTATTGTGAACTGCTTTGTCAGTGCCTCTGTCCTTATTATCTCCATGGACATCTTAAATCCTTATATTACCCTTCAGTTCTTCTGCCCTGAAACACCTGACAAGGTGATTGTCATCAACCTCACGCAGTTCAGGCTCTCTTTCATTACAGAGGGGGATTACATACCTGCAGCGCGGAACAAACTTGCAACCAGGTGGCATCTCGGCAGCAGATGGTACAGTCCCAGGGATGGGATTCAGCCTGACCCCCCTCTTTATGGGCAGAGACTCAATCAAACCCATTGTATAGGGATGGGCTGCCTTATCAATGAGCTCTCCCACCCTTATGAACTCCACTATCCTGCCTGCATACATCACAACCATAGATGCTGCGGTCTCGGAGATGATACCAAGGTCATGGGAGATGAGCATTACAGACATGCCGGTCTGCTTTTTTATCTCCATGAGGAGATCAAGGATTTCAGCCTGGATCGTGACATCAAGGGCTGTTGTGGGCTCATCCGCGATAAGGAGCCGGGGGTTACAGGCAATGGCCATTGCTATCATCACACGCTGCCGCATACCTCCGGAGAGTTTATGGGGATAGTCCTTCAGCCTAATCTCGGGTTGGGGGATATGTACACTCCTCAGGAGCTCAACCGATCTTTCCAGGGCCTCTCTTTTTGACAGACCCTCATGATGAATAAGCACCTCTGATAACTGTTTCCCTATCGTGAAGACCGGATTAAGTGCTGTCATGGGCTCCTGGAATACCATTGCAATATCCCTGCCCCTGATCTTCTGCATCTCCTCCTCTGGAAGGGAAAGGAGGTCCCTGTTGCGAAAGAGGATCCTGCCCTCCAGTCTTGCTCCATGGGGGAGAAGCCTCAGGACAGAGAGGGCTGTAAGGCTCTTCCCGCAGCCACTCTCACCCACAACCCCAAAGACCTCACCCTCTGCTATCTGGAGGTTTACATCACTGAGGATCTGTACAGGGTCTGCACTGTCATGAAAGAACAGATTCAATCCCCTTATATCCAGAAGGGGTTTATCAGGACCGGAAAAATCAGACATTACCTTTTACTGGCAGGCTCAACCTATTTCTTCTCTTCTCTCTTTATGATCTCAAGATAATACCTGGCATCCTTAAGATTCGGATTTATCCTCAACGCCTCCTCCCACTCCTCAACAGCAAGACCTGAGAGCCCCTTCATGAAGTAGGTTATGCCAAGCTGGACCCATGCAGGCCCATAGGATGGATTCAGTTCCTTTGCGCTGTTGAAATGCATGATTGCCTCTTCATACTCACCAATGTTTCTCAGGGCGATACCAAGCTTGGTATGTACATCTGGGAATGTGGGGGATAGCTTCAGGGCCTTCCTGTACTCCTCAATTGCCTCCTGGTTACGGCCATAGTCAAGATAGATATTTCCTATCCTGAAATGCTCATTTGCAAGCTTGCCAGCCACATAAGGATCAAGGGAGCCGGGCTCAGGATTTGCAAACTGGGCTGCCATTGCAAAGACCTCCTGGGCCTTCTTGAATTCGCCAACCTGGTTGTAGGTGATAGCAAGATTAAGGGAGGCCTCTGTGTATCTTGGGTTTAACTGGAGGGCCTTTTCAAAGTACTCTATGGCCTCCTCATACTCCCCCTTCAGATGAGAGATGAAACCAAGCTTGTTCAGGACATCCGCATATCCTGGATTGAGGCTTATTACCTCCCTGAGCAGGGGTTCTGCCTCACTGTATCTTCCTTCATCAAAAAGCTGGTTTGCCTCTCTGTATAGCTCTTCTGTGTGGTCTTCCATAGAATCACCTTTCGGATATAAAAAGTATATGTTTTTGCTTGTAATATTGTCAAGCAAACTCGGCATCCAGACAGGGTTTGCAAAATCCGCCTGAAATCTGCTATAAAAAACTACGAGAGGGCTGGTGTCCGAAAGGACCCCGGATTACAGTAAGCAGTGGATGGGTGGATGGGTTGATGGGTGAATGAGTGGATGGGTGGATGGGGCACATCTCAATCCATAAAACCGAAAAAGCCCATATGCCCTACGGGGTGATAGAGGCCTGCCTCATATTTACTCAGCGAAACAAAACAGATCAGCGAGATAAAACAAAATGAATGACAGCATCTTCAGGGAATACGATATACGCGGAATTGTTGAAAGGGAACTCACCGAAGGGTTTGCCTACAAGCTTGGAAGGGCCTTTGCCCTCTATGTAAAGAGGCAGACACCCCATCCTGTGGCCCTCAGCGTGGGCAGGGATGTCAGGACCAGTTCCGATTATCTTGCAAAGGGGTTGATTGATGGAATGCTCACCGAGGGTGTGCATGTGTATAATCTGGGTGTATGCCCCACACCACTACAGTACTTTTCCCTCTTTGTCCTTGATGTTCAGGGCGGTGTGATGATAACGGGAAGCCACAACCCTCCTGAATATAACGGCTTCAAGCTCAGCCTTGGAAAAACCACGCTCCACGGAGACGCTATCCAGGAGATAAAGGCTATACTTGAGGGGCTTGACGGTTCCCTGAAAGCCCGAAAGGGAGAGATAACAGATGTGGACATCATTGAAAGATACAGATCCTACATGCTTGAAAGGTTCTCCTATCTTGACAGCCCTGAATACAGAAGATTGAAGGTGGTTGTTGACCCTGGCAATGGCACGGCAGGGCTTGTCATACCGGAGATACTTGAATCAATTGGTTGTGATGTGGTAAGGCTCTACTGTGAGCCTGACGGAAGGTTCCCGAACCACCATCCAGACCCGACGGTTGTGGAGAACATCCAGGACCTTATTGAGAGGACCCTTTCCACCGGCGCTGACATTGGCGTTGGCTATGATGGTGATGCCGACAGGATCGGCATTGTTGACAGTACCGGAGAGATCATCTGGGGCGACCAGATAATGATAATACTCTCCCGGGAGATTCTGAAACGTCACAGAGGTGCCACAATCATCGGTGATGTGAAGTGCTCCCAGACACTCTTTAATGATATAATAAAAAATGGCGGCAACCCTGTCATGTGGAAGACAGGCCATTCCCTTGTGAAGGACAAGATGAGAAAGGAAGGGGCGATCCTTGCAGGCGAGCTCAGCGGACACATCTTTATCGCTGACGATTATTTCGGCTACGATGATGCACTCTATACCACGCTCAGGATAGTAGAGATAATGAAGACCACTGGAAAATCAATCAAAGCACTTCTCACAGGGATACCGGAGATGTTCAGCACACCCGAGATAAGGCTTGACTGCCCTGAAACAAAGAAGAAGGCTGTTGTTCAAAGGGTTCTGGAAAGATTCAGGACCTACCACAAAAATAGTGACTCCCCCTACCCTGTTCTTGAGATACAGGACATTGACGGTGTGAGGGCCCTCTTTGAGAGGGGATGGGCCCTGCTCAGGTCAAGCAACACCCAGCCCGTGGTTGTTATGAGGGTTGAGGCTGAGGACGAAGAAAGCCTCTCGGGATACAGGAGGTTTATGGAGGATGAATTTTTAAAGGCAATGGAGGAGCTATGAAGGCAATAGTGCTGGCAGGAGGAAGCGGTACCCGCCTGTGGCCCCTGTCAAGAAAGAACCACCCCAAGCAGTTCCTCAAATTAAATGGAAATACCTCTCTCCTTCAACAGACCATTGAAAGGCTGCTTAACCGGATGGAACCAGGGGATATAATCGTGATGACCAACAATGATTATAAATTCTATGTCCTTTCGGACATAAGACCCTATGCCATGGGCCTGGACAACATCATCCTGGAGCCTGTCGGGAAAAACACAGCCCCTGCAATTGCACTTGGCATCAGGTTCTGTATGGACAGACTCGGCTGCAAAACAGATGAGGTGGTCTTTGTCACCCCCTCTGATCATGTCATCCGCCCCACAGAGAGGTTTGCAGAATACATAAAGACCTCGGAGGAGATAGCACGTGAGGGCCACATAGTGACCTTTGGTGTCAGACCCACAAGGGCTGAGACAGGCTACGGATATATAGAAGTGGCTGGACAAAGCCCGGAACACAAAGGAGCCTGCTATCCTGTTGAGAGGTTTATTGAAAAGCCGGACAAAGACAGGGCAGAACAATACCTGAGGGCTGGCAACTACTTCTGGAACTCCGGCATGTTTGCCTTCCAGATCAGTACCATACTGGAAGAATTCAGGACCCATGCCCCCGAGATCTCGGAGATCCTTGAACTCACCTATGAAGAGATGCTTGAGAACTTTCACAATATGCCTGAGATCTCTGTGGACTATGCCATAATGGAGCACTCCGACAGGGTGGTCACCCTGCCCCTTGATATCTACTGGAATGACATCGGTTCCTGGGATTCCCTCTATGAGGTCCTGACAAAGGACCCCCAGGGAAATATCCTCCAGGCCGATGCACTGCCCATTGATACCCGTAACACCCTTATCATTGGAAACAAAAGGCTCATAGCCACCATAGGTCTTGACAACTTTCTCGTCGTAGAGACAGACGATGCCATCCTTATAGCAAGGAAAGGCGAGGCCCAGAGGGTAAGGGAGATCGTGAACCACTTGAAGGACAACGACAGAAAAGAGGCAGCAGAGCATATCACCACATACAGACCATGGGGCAGCTACACAGTACTTGAACAGGGGCCACGATACAAGATAAAAAGGATAGTGGTTAACCCCGGTGAAAAGCTGAGCGTCCAGAAGCACTACCACCGTTCAGAACACTGGGTGGTTATCAAGGGCACGGCAAGGGTGATGCTGGGAGACAGAGAGATATATATCCATGAAAACGAATCCGCCTATGTCCCGAAATCAACACTGCACAGGCTTGAAAACCCCGGAAAGATCCCCCTTGAGATCATAGAGGTCCAGAATGGCGAGTACGTAGAAGAGGATGATATCGTCCGGATAGACGACCACTATGGCCGCACAACAACAGATTAGAGGACCCATACCGCTTCAGGGTCAGTACTGCTTCTGTCAGCTGAAAGAAGTAATTTCTAACCCCTCGCTATTTTAACACCACCGGGCAGGTTTGAGTTTTGTCGGATATTTCAGTTAATATTTAGATTATGGAGGATAGGGAGTTTATTGATATTCTAAAGAAATCGGGTTGTTCCCAGGGTGTTATAAACCATATACTGGCAGTAAAAGAGCTCTCACTGAAAATAGCTGACAGAGTAAAGATACCTGTTGACAGGGAGCTGGTCCGGACGGGTGCATTCCTGCATGACATAGGCCGCTCCAGAACACACGGGATTGAACACGCAGTGGTGGGGGCAGAGATGGCAAGGAAAATGGGTTTTGACGATAGGGTGATAAGAATAATAGAGCGACACATAGGTGCGGGTATCAGCAGGGAGGAGGCCAGGGAGCTCGGTCTGCCCGAGAAGGACTATCTTCCACAGAGCCCGGAGGAGAAGATCATCGCCTATGCTGATAATCTTCTCAATGGGGACAGGGTGGTTCCCTTTGAGGTTTCCCTTGAACAGTTCAAACAGACTCTTGGTAGTGACCATCCCGCAATAGAGCGGTATATTGCCCTTCACAGGGAGATCCAGGAATGGATGAACAATGAGACGTAAAACCCCGATAGCATCAGCTCTTCTGATGTTTCTAAGCCTGTTGTTACTCTTTCAACCCTTCAATGGAGCAACATCGGAACCCATCCCAAGCCCCGTGGCAGAGAAGAAAGAGGTCTTCAAATACGACCTTACATGGATGGGGATCAAGGCTGGTTCAGCCACACTGAAGTTTTCCGAGACCGACTCGGTCGTGACAATCTCCTCAAAGGCCGAATCAGCAGACTGGGTTTCTCTCTTTTACCGTGTTGAGGACAGGGCTGTCAGTCTTGTGAGAAAAGTCAGCAATGAAAATGGATCATACCTGCGGGCAGAGAGATACAGGATCCGGATAAGGGAGGGACGTCACAGGAGGGATAAGGAGATCCTCTTCTACCCTGACAAGAACAAGGCATTATACATAAATCATCTTGAGAAAGAAAGAAAGACCTTTGAGGTACCCGCCGGCACCCTTGATCCACTCTCGGGGTTTTACCAGATAAGGAGGATGGAGATAGGTTCCGAGCCGCTTTTTGTCAAAATCTTTGACAGCAAAAGGGTCTGGAATGTCAGGGTGGATATTGTTGGAAGGGAAACAGTGGAGACAGGGGCGGGAAGTTTCAAGACCGTGATAGTCAAGCCTGAACTCAAGTCAGAGGGTATATTCAACAAGAAAGGCGAGATATTTATCTACCTGACCGATGACGAAAGACACATACCGGTGCTGCTTAAAACAAAGGTGTTAATAGGATATGTGGAAGCCGAGCTTGTGGGAGGTAGGTTCTGAAGAATATCTCAGTGGTAATGATAACCTTCAATGAGGAAGAAAATATTGATGACGCCCTCAGCAGTGTTCAGGATGCAGGGGAGATAATAATAGTGGACTCCTTCAGTACCGACAGAACCACAGAGATAGCCCGTAGATACACCGATAGGGTCTACCGGTCTTCATGGCAGGGCTTTGCTAAACAAAAGCAGATGGCAATTGATCTTGCAACACGTGACTGGGTCTTCCTCCTTGATGCAGACGAGAGGATGACCGATGAACTGAGAGGTGAGATTGAGGGCATCATTACCACCACCAGCAAGAAGGGTTTCTTTGTGCCAAGGAAGAACTACTTTCTTAATAAATGGATACGCCATTCAGGCTGGTGGCCAGACTATACCCTGAGACTCTTCAGGAAGGGCACGGGAAGAATCCCCTACAGGGCGGTACATGAAAGGATAGTGGTGGATGGTGAGACTGGCCGTCTGAAAAACCCCATTGTTCACTACACATATAAAGACATAAACCAGTTCATTGACAAGGCACAGAGATACTCCACGCTGGCAGCGCTGGAGATGCACTCACAGGGCAGAAGATTCAGGATTGCAGATCTGCTCTTGCACCCTCCTGCCACATTCGTGAAGATGTATATTCTGCAGCGCGGGTTCAGGGATGGACTGCATGGTCTGATACTTGCTATACTTTATAGTTACTACACCTTTCTTAAATACATAAAACTCTGGGAGGCGGGAGAATGCACATCGGAATAATAGGCACTGGGTACGTCGGCCTTGTAACAGGGGCCTGTTTCGCGGAATTCGGTGTCTATGTGACCTGCATTGACAGGGATGAAAAAAAGATAAAGAGTCTCAAAAAGGGTGTGATACCCTTTTACGAACCAGGACTTGAGGAGCTTGTTAAACGCAACACAGAGAAGGAGAGACTCCTTTTCAGTAATAACATAAAGGATGCTGTTGATACATCGCTTGCCATATTCATTGCAGTGGGCACCCCTCCCAGGGGAGATGGTTCTGCTGACCTGAGCTATGTAAAAGAGGTCTGCCGGGAGATCGCCACACATATGGACAGCTATAAAGTGATTGTCACCAAAAGCACCGTACCTGTGGGTACAGGAAAAAAGATTAAGAGATGGATCGGTGAATCACTCAAGGGAAAGGTTGACTTTGATGTGGCATCCAATCCCGAATTTCTGAGGGAGGGCTCTGCCATTGAGGATTTCATGAGGCCTGACAGGGTGGTCATTGGTGCCGAGAGTTCCCAGGCCGTGGCAATCCTGAAGGATCTCTACCGTCCTCTTTACCTTATTGAAACACCTTTCGTGATCACCAATATTGAGACAGCTGAGCTGATAAAATACGCCTCCAACTCCTTTCTTGCAACAAAGATATCCTTCATAAACGAGATTGCCAACCTCTGTGATGCGGTTGGTGCCGATGTCCATGTGGTGGCAAAGGCAATGGGGCTTGACAAAAGAATCGGACCGAAGTTCCTGCATCCAGGCCCCGGCTATGGGGGGTCATGCTTTCCCAAGGACACCATGGCCCTTCTGCAGATCGCCAGGGAACACAATGTGGACCTTAATATTGTGGATGCTGCTGTGAAGACAAACCAGCGACAGAGGGCCTTGATGGTAGAACGCATCAGGACAAGGCTCTCTCCCCTGAAGGGCAAGACCGTGGGGGTGCTCGGGCTTTCCTTTAAGCCAAACACCAATGACCTTCGTGAGGCCCCCTCGCTTTATATAATCTCGGAGCTCCTTGGAGATGGTGCAAAGGTTCAGGCCTATGATCCCGTGGCAGCAGATGATGCCAGAAAGATACTGAATAGTGTAAAATTTAAAAAGAACCCCTATGATGTTGCAAAGGGTGCCTATGCCCTTGTTCTTGTAACGGAATGGAACGAGTTCAGGAACCTTGACCTGAGAAGGATAAGGGAATCCATGAAAGAACCCAACTTCTTTGATTTGAGAAATGTCTATGACCCGGAAAGGATGCATGAGCTTGGTTTCAATTATTACTCTGTTGGCAGAAACATAAGGGCATCAAAAGATGAGTAAGGGAATCTGGATATTTCTTTTTACCATTGCCGTAACCCTCTTTAACTGGCCCTTTATCAGCATATTCAAGGAGACACAGATATACTATCTCTTCGCCATATGGTTCCTCTTTATTCTTTCAATCTTTCTGGTAACCTATTATTTCAGAGAAGATGGGGGAGGCTAATTGTTCTCAACCTGGGGACTTTTCGGTGTAATATTTGTTTATCTTTCCCTACTCTTCATTATTGCCTATCTTGCTGAGAAGAAGGAGCGAACCGGCCGAAGCATTGTATCCAACCCCTATATCTATTCCCTGTCACTTGCGGTTTACTGCACATCATGGACATTCTATGGAAGCGTTGGCAAGGCCGCATATGAGGGGCTCAGCTTCCTGACCATCTACATAGGGCCCACACTGATGGCATCACTATGGTGGGTAATCCTGAGAAAGATCATCCATATTGCAAAGGAAAACAGGATAACAAACATAGCTGATTTCATCTCCTTCCGTTACGGCAAGTCCATACTGCTATCCGCACTTGTAACCATTGTGGCGGTTGTGGGCATCACACCCTATCTTGGTCTTCAGCTGAAGGCCATCATAACAACCTTCTCCATCCTCTCTGGCAGGCCAGAAGGCGGCCCCTTTGCAGGCTGGATGATAGCCCTTGTGTTGAGTGTATTTGCGGTATTTTTTGGTGCAAGGCGGCTTGATGCCTCTGAAAGACACGGAGGGCTTGTCTTTGCCATTGCCTTTGAATCAGCCATAAAACTCTTTGCCTTTTTAATCGTGGGGGTATTTGTCACCTACGGTCTGTTCCATGGATTCAAAGACATACTTACCCAGATAAAGAGCTCGCCATTTAATTATCTCCGCTACCTCGGCCCCCGGGGTGGTGTGAGTTACCTTGAATGGTTCTCGCTGACCTTCCTTTCCATGATGGCGATCCTGTTTCTTCCAAGGCAGTTCCATATCGCAGTGGTTGAGAACTCATCTGTTGAGCATCTCAAGAAGGCCATGTGGCTCTTTCCCCTCTATCTCTTCCTGATCAATATATTTGTTATCCCCATTGCCTACGGAGGGCTGCTCCTGAACGGCACCACAGAGGGGGCAGACTATTTTGTACTCACCATTCCCATGAAAGAGGGGCAGCCTGTGATTGCACTCCTTGCCTTTATAGGAGGTTTTTCAGCAGCAACTGCCATGGTGATTGTTGAATCCCTTGCCATCAGTACCATGGTAATGAACAGTCTTGTGATGCCTGTACTTATAAACTTCAAGGATATGAAGGGGTTCCATCAGGTTATACTCAACATAAAGAGGCTTGTTATCATAGGCCTGATCTTCCTTGGTTATGCCTTTGCCATATATGTGGGTGAGTTCTATAGCCTTGTTGATATCGGCTTGAAATCATTTGAGGCTGTCACGATATTTGCGCCTGCCATCCTCTTTGGCCTTTACTGGAAGGGAGCAAACAAGAAGGGGGCCTTCTGCGGCATAACAGCAGGGTTCATAATATGGATTTATACCCTCCTTATCCCGGCCCTTACCAGGGCAGGGATTATTGAAAGGACAGGCTTTTTTGGCGCCATCTTCCACTCTGACCTCCTGAACCCCACGGCATTGTTCGGCCTTGAGGGTCTGGACAGATGGAGCCACTCCCTCTTCTGGGGATTATTCCTGAACACCCTACTTTTTGTGGGTGTTTCTCTTTTCACAAAACAGTCTGAGACAGAGACAAGGCAGTCCATTATATTTGTAGAGTCCCTTGCGCCTTCAACACTGTCCTTTTCACTGAAGCCCAGGAGCATAAATGATATAAAGGCCTTTCTGAGCCATTACATTGGCCCACAGGAGGCCGAGGATGCCATAGCATCCTTCCTGAAAAGACACTCCATCAACAGGAAAGAGCTTATAACCGACAGGCTCCTCCTGGAACTCCGTGACGAGGTAGAAAGGGTTCTCTCCGGTGCCCTTGGACCGTCCATGACCACACTCATCCTGGATGACATGATGGCCATATCACATGATGAGAAGCTGAGACTTTCCCGTTCACTTAAGGAGATATCGGAGAGTCTACGTCTTTCAAGAAAGGAACTTGCCGAGGCCAACAGACAGCTTGCTGTACTGAAGGAGTTCAGCGAGAACATCATAGAGAGCATACCCCTGGGTGTTGCCACCCTTGACGAGAGGCTCCGTGTAAAATACTGGAATAAGGCAATGGAAAAGATAACGGGGGTCAACAAATCAGAGGCCATGAACATAGAGGCTGATGTGCTCTTCAAATGTCTTGAACCTGAAATATTCCACGGCAAATTTGATGAAGGGGAGTTTACCTGCAGGCGCGACGCAGGGACACCAATGATACTGAAGGGTTATGTGAGCAGGCTCACAGGCTCAGAGAAGGGCTATGTGGTTGTCTTTGAGGATATAACAGAGAAGAAGAAGATTGAGGAGGAGCTCTTCAGGGCGACAAAGCATGCAAGCATCGGCAGGCTGGCAGCAGGTGTCTCCCACGAGATCGGCAACCCCCTCGCATCCATATCATCACTTGTGCAGGAGCTCCTTTCAGAGGAGGAGATCAGCGACTTTACAAAGGATTCCCTGAACATGATCAACCAGCATGTGAACAGGATAGCCCGGATCGTGAGAAGCCTCGGTGACTTTGCAAGGCTCTACCCCAGGCAGAAGATCCCCCTGACACTCAATGAGATTATTGAGAACACCATCAATCTCGTAAAGTACGACAAGAATTTCAGGAAGATCCAGATTGTAACAGACCTTGAGAAGACCCCATCCCTGAAGATTGACCCTGACCAGATGCAGCAGGTATTCCTGAATCTCTTCCTGAATGCCAGGGACGCTATGCAGGATGGTGGAAGGCTTACCATAAAGTCCTTTGTTGACAACAATACCGTTACCGTCACCGTGGCTGATACAGGCGGAGGGATAGAGGAATCTGTCAGGGACAAGATATTTGATCCCTTCTTTACCACAAAGGGACCGGCAAGGGGAACGGGTTTAGGTTTAAGCATCTGTTACAGTATAATAAAAGACCACGGAGGTTCTGTGGAGGTGCAAAGCGAAAAGGACAGGGGTACAACATTTATAATAAAAATTCCATTAACGGAGAGTTAGATGTCAAAATCCATCCTTATTGTTGAAGACGAAGAAACACTCAGGGAATCAATCAGGAGGATATTCACAAAAGAGGGCTATATTGTGGATACCACGGGCACAGCAGAAGAGGCGTTAACACTGGTGGGGGAGAATTTCTATGACATCATCATCACAGACATTATCCTGCCAGGCATGGATGGGCTTGAGATGCTTGAGCGGGTCAAGGAGCTACATCCCGAACAGATATTCATTGTTATAACAGCCTATGCATCTATTGACACAGCGGTGAAGGCCCTGCGCCTGGGTGCCTATGACTATATCATGAAACCGATAATCCATGAAGAGATCAAGCAGGTGGTAAGGAATGCAATAACGGAAAAGAACCTCAAGGCGGAAAACAGACTCCTCAAGCAGGCACTCAGCAAGGAGTACGACTTCAGCAAGGTTATCGGCGAAAGCAAACAGATAAAGGCAGTGCTTGAGGAGATAAAAAAGATTGCCGATTCAAAGAGCAATGTACTTCTCCTTGGCGAGACAGGCACGGGCAAAGAGCTCTTTGCCAGGGTGATACATAACAACAGCTCAAGGGCAGATATGCCCTTCGTTCCCATCAACTGCTCGGCAATCCCTGAGAGCCTCCTTGAGAGCGAACTCTTTGGTCACATAAAAGGCTCTTTTACAGGGGCTGTTACAAACAAGAAGGGATTATTTGAGGAGGCTGACGGTGGAACGGTCTTCCTGGACGAGATCGGTGATCTGCCCCCAAGCTTCCAGGTAAAACTACTGAGGGTGCTTGAGGACCAGATGGTCAGGCCGGTGGGTAGCACCAAGTTCAGAGAGGTGGATATAAGATTCATAACCGCAACAAACAGGAACCTCTACGAGGCTGTCAAAGAGGGACGTTTTCGTGAGGATCTCTACTACAGAATAAATGTGATAACCCTTGAACTACCCCCGCTGAGGGATCGCAAGGAGGATATACCCCTTCTTGCCAGGTACTATCTGAACAAATACACAAGGGACTTCGGCAAGGAGGACAAGGAACTGACCCCCGAGGCCCTCTCGCTCCTTGTTGGCTACAGGTGGCCCGGCAATATAAGGGAACTTCAGAATGTCCTTGAAAGAGCGGTACTGATATCAGAAGGAAGATACATAAAGCCCGAACACTTCCCTGACAACATCAGGATGGGTGACAGCTTTGTGGAGGACTCCCTGAAGAAGGGCCTTTCAATAGAAGAATATACACGCGCCTTCATACTCAAATACCAGCATGTATACAGTGAACAGGAGCTTGCTGACAGGCTTGGCATTACAAGAAAGACCCTCTGGGAGAAACGAAAAAAGCTTGGCATCAAAAAGCCTTAGCCCCATGTAACTTATCCACACAGAGGGGTGTTACCTATTGTAACCGTCAGCAGATTTCCAGACCTACCATAACAGCCCTGCCGGATGTAACATTTTGTTACATAAGCCATGCATTTTATTACATTCCCGGCTATTATGAGTTGTTACAGAAGAAAATTTCCTTTAATATCAACTTATTCCAATTGCTATCATAGCCAGATCTGTCCTGGTATCTAATTTGCTTTTATACAATAGTGTCCAAAATAATTTCAGTTTTATAAAACAAGGCAGGGTGCCGAAGAAAAATAAGCACCACACCTTATTCGCAGTGAGCTGTAAGCAGTGAGTAGTTGATGGGTGGATGGGTAGATGAGTGAATGAGTTGATGGGTTAGTAGTAAGCAGTGAGCAGTAAGAAG
>DROX01000129.1 GCA_011321725.1 Nitrospirota bacterium
CACTTTTTCCCTGGAAGACGGTTCTTGATAACGTAATATACGGTCCTGTAATACAAAAAAAGATGTCCAGAGAAGAAGCAATAGAGACCGCACGAGACAAACTAAGCAGACTGGGTTTAAAGGAGATAGAGAACGTCTACCCCGGCCAGCTCTCCTCCGGGATGCAGAGGAGGGTAGAGATCGTGAGGGCATTGATCAACAATCCACTTGTGCTTTTACTGGATGAACCCTTCCGCGGAATGGACTCGGTAACCAAAAGCGCCAGCCACGAAGCGCTTCTTGAGCTTTATGATATTTTTCATAAAACTATATATTTTATTACCCATGACCTTGAAGAGGCCATCTTTTTATCAGATACTGTTGTTGTTATGACAACACGTCCGGGCAAAATAAGGATGACCATCAAGGTTGATCTCCCCCGCCCACGGGATTATCGTATGCTTTCAACCCCACGATTCCTGGAACTAAAAGAGATGGCCAAAGATGCAGTACATGAGGAGGCCTTAAAGGCCTTTCAACGTGGTGAAAGGGAGCTGGCCTGATATGAGCGGGATCAACATGTCAGAAGACAAAAGTGTGACTGATATGCTTGTAAAGAAAGAGATATCCTTTGGCAGGCGATTACGGAAAAACCTACTAAACCCAACAAATATTAACGGTACCATAGCAATCTTTGGATTCTTTGTGACATGGCATCTCCTGGTAGTACTTAGGATACCTTTTATGAAGCATATTCCAACACCTTTAACTGTGCTTGAGACCTTTATAGATCTTGTAACACAAAAGGTATACTGGGTAAGTTTATGGTTCAGTGCAAAGAGGGTCTTTTACGGGTTTGTTGCAGCCCAGGTGCTGGGTATTCCCCTGGGGCTCGCTATGGGATGGAGCAGAAAGTTCAAATATCTCACATTCCCTGTGTTTGAGGTTTTGCGTCCCATACCACCACTGGCCTGGGTTCCTGTATCAATTCTCTTCTGGCCCACAAATGAATTAAGCATTGCCTTTATAACCTTCATAGGTGCCTTCTTCACAATTGTTTTGAATGTACTAAGGGGTGTCTCCTCCATTGATAAGGAACTCTATCGTTCCGCCCTTTCTCTGGGTGCGAAACCACAGCATATATTCAGAAAGATCATACTTCCTGCAAGCATCCCTTCTATTGCAACCGGGATGATGGTAGGTATCGGCATCACCTGGAATGTGGTTATTGCTGCTGAGATGATTGCTGGTGACAAAGGTATCGGCAGGCTCACCTGGGAGGGATATCTTGCAGGTGATACACCCACAATAATTGTTGGAATGATCAGCATTGGATTTGCGGGATGGATTTCAAGCGGGATAGTAAAGATAATATCAGACAGAATGATGCCATGGCGCAAGTTGTTCTAAGGAGGTTTTATGAGGTGCGAGAAAAATGGCCGTATTGAGGTGAGGAATCTCTCTAAACGTTTCCACAAGGCCGGAAAGGAGCCCCTGGATGTTCTGCAAAATTGTACTTTAACAGTTGAGCCTGGAAAGCTGAATGTACTGATCGGGCCTTCAGGGTGTGGAAAGTCAACCCTTGCAAATATACTTGCCGGATATGACAGTCCGGACTCGGGCGAAATTACAATTGATGGTTCACCTCTGAAAGGCCCTGGCACTGACAGGCTCATGGTCTTTCAGGAGACTGCTTTGTGGCCTTGGATGACGGTGATGGAAAATGTAATCTTTGGCCCCACTGTAAGAGGTGAGATGACAAAAAAAGAGGCCAGAGAGGAGGCAACGCGTATTTTAGAGCTTGTTGGTCTTCAGGATTTCAGAGACAAATATCCGGCACAACTCTCCGGAGGTATGCAACGCAGAGCAGAACTGGCAAGGGCATTAATAAACAGACCAAGGGTTATGATAATGGATGAACCATTCAGGGGGCTTGATGACCTGACACGTGAACTTATGCAGGAATATTACCTTAAAATATTTGAAAAGACCCATTGTACAACCCTTTTTATTACAACTGAACTTGAGGAGGCCATATTCCTTGCAGATCGTATCCTGATAATGACTTTCCTGCCGGGACAGATAAAGACAATAATTGATGTTGATCTTCCCAGGCCTCGGAACTACCATGTCCTTACTTCAAAGAGATATTTGCAAATCAAGGCAGAAGCGCTTGAGTATCTTATTGAAGAAGGACGCAAGTGCTTTGGTGAGGATTGTAATATAGCCAATACAATGGTAGACGAGTTTAAGAGACAGGCTGACAAAGGTCATTGAGTATCTTTGATATGAACATGCAGGAATCTTGCAGTTCATATCAAACCATGAAGGGGTATTCAGACTTCGTCGCCTTTCTTCAAACCGTATTTTCTCATTTTACGTACTATCGTGGAATGATCAACGCCAAGCAGCCGTGCAGCCTCACGTGTTGTCTTCTTTATTGAGAGGACATTTGTAAGGAGCTTTTTTTCAACCAGGGCATGGGCCTGTTCAAGAGGCATTATTCCTTTCACCTGGATCATTGAACTTTCATTATGTTCGTCTTTGTATATATTATGCGGCAGATGGTGTGGCTGCAACATCTCCTCACCACATAAAACCACCATCCTTTCAATAACATTTTGTAGTTCTCTCACATTGCCGGGCCAGTTGTATGATTCCAGAACCTGTATGATTTCTGCAGAAAAGGTTTTTGACTGATTGTATTTTTTATTGTAATACCGAAGGAAATGCCAGGATAGCGGGAAGATATCCTCTCGCCTGTTCCTCAGGGGAGGGATTTCAATGGGTACTATATAGAGACGATAGAAAAGGTCTTCACGAAATTCGCCCTCCTTCACCATCTTCTTGAGATTTCTGTTAGTGGCTGCAATTATCCGTACATTCAATTTTATCGGGCATCTTCCACCAACACGAATTATTTCCAGGTCTTCAATTATCTTGAGGAGTTTTACCTGGCAATTCAGGGGCAACTCTCCTATTTCGTCAAGAAAGATAATCCCCTGGTTGGCAAGTTCAAAAAGCCCGGGTTTCCCCTCCCTTGAGGCCCCTGTGAAGGCACCTCTTTCATAACCGAAAAGTTCAGATTCAAAAAGATTTTCAGGTATAGCCCCGCAATTAACGGGAATAAAAGGCCCGTGCCTTCTTGCACTCAACCGGTGGATAAGTCTGGCCAGCATTTCCTTGCCCGTACCACTTTCACCTTCCAATAATACAGTGGTATCCACATGAGCTACCCTTGCGATAAGATCCAGAATGCCTCGCATGATACGGCTTTCAGCAATAATCTCTCCACCGGTCAGCTGTAAAATACGTGTCTTTTCAGGGGTGGAAAGATACATTGCCATAAGGCGGGATACCTCATCCTTGAGCAACTGAAGCTCTGTGATATCACGGATATGAACAATTACCTGGAAAATACGTTCCTTATGAATTATAGGTGTCCCTGTCACATAGATTTCGTTGCCCTGTCTGAGTTTTCCCATGCTGGTAATGCTTTTTTTCAGCTGGTTCACCAGTCTTACAACCTCCTGAATTGTATGAAGACATACATGGGTTTCTCCATCAAGATCATTTACATCTCTGTTGAGAATTGTTTTTCCCTTGAGCCCCGTAATTCGGCTAAAACTACTGTTGACTTTGACGATACGGTCATTTTCAATAATGATAATGCCATCATAGAAGCTTTCCATCAAGGACTCAAATGTCTGGGAAATGTCAAAAGAAAAGGCGGTGTTTTCCCTTGAAAGAGAATCCTGCAGGACATCAAAAAGATAGAGTTCACCTCCGAACTTTCCATTATGACGGAATGAGGTCCTGTAAAAGACCACCTCTTTGTCATGGATATTTTGTTTTAAAAAGCATTTTTCCTCTTCCTTTGACAGGTGTAAAGCAACCAATGAGTTGAAAGGTCTGCCAAGTATCTCTTCTGCAGGGATATCAAATATCTTCTCAGCTTTTTTATTGAAGAGACAGATCTTTCCCTTTCTGTCTGTGAGTATCAATCCGCAGGTGGTTTCCTCTAAGATTGAAAGGAGTGAGCTGGTATTTAAAGACGAAATACAGGCCATCTATTCACGCTTCCCATGCCGGGGCTTTGTTCTATATTCTTAATCATGGCTGTTACATGTTCTCTTGGGGCGCCTCTTCTTTAAGTTTAAGTGCTTTCCGTTAAATTGTCAAGTTTTTTTATCCACTTTTATTGACCCTGAGGAAGAAGAAATGTTATTTTAATTGGCAGTTTTTAAACAAAAATTATCAGGTTAGGAGGTAAAAATGAATAGGTTATTGACAACAGCACTTCTGGCGGCTTTATCTGTAATGTTATTTGTAACGTCTGCCTTTGCTGAACATATCTTTGGCCCTGATGAGCTTGACACAACCTATGGTGCATACCTGAGATTCAGACAGGAGACATGGGACAATGTATTTGACTTCAAGAGTGGTGATCACAAGGACGACAATTTCTTCAGGCTTAAGACCTCCCTCTGGACAAAGTTTGATTACGACAAAAGGTATATCTTCTTCATCAAGCTCACCAATGAGGCCCGTTACTTCATGAACTCCAGTAACACAAGTAGCAGGCCCTTTGGACTTAATGAGGATGAGCTTGTCTTTGACAACCTCTATCTTGAGGCAAAGGACTTCATGGGCCTGCCTGTTGACCTGAAGATAGGAAGGCAGGATTTCCTGTTCACCCATGGGGAAGGCTTCCTCATAATGGATGGAACACCCATGGATGGTTCAAGGACATTCTATTTCAATGCTGCCAAGGCAAATATCAGGTTCAACAAAGAGTTCAACCTTGATCTCATCTATATCACTGACCAGTCAACGGACAGATATCTGCCCTCCCTTTATCCTGCCGAGAAGAGGGTGATCAACACCTCTGACGAGAAGGGGTTCGTTGCATATGGAAGGGTAAAGGCAATGGATAATCTCACTGTAGAACCCTATTATATCTACAAAAGGGAAGATACCGACACAGGGCCAGACGGCAAGCTTGATATCAATGCAATGGGTGCCCACATTGTCTATAAATACAATAACTGGAAGTTCGGTGGTGAGTATGCACACCAGTGGGGTGAATACGACAGCGGAAGGGACAGAAGGGCAAATGGTGGATATGTATATGTGAAAAGGTCATACAATGATATTATGTGGAAGCCTGGTTTTGAACTGAGGTATGTCTACCTCTCTGGTGATGATCCTGATACAGACAAGAACGAGGCATGGGATCCGCTTTTCTCTCGCTGGCCCTGGATGAGCGAGCTCTTTATCCTCACCCTTGC
>DROX01000130.1 GCA_011321725.1 Nitrospirota bacterium
CAGGACTTAAGGATAAAAAGAAGGAGCACTTTTTGATACTCTGTCTGGATACCAAAAATAGCGTAATCAGGATCAGCAATGTTTCAGTGGGAACCCTGAATGCCAGTCTTGTCCATCCCAGGGAGGTATTTAAGGAGGCAATCCAGGCACTGGCATGCTCCATAATTCTTGTCCATAATCATCCTTCAGGAAAACCTGAACCATCTGATGCTGATATTGAGGTAACAAAAAGAATCATTGAGGCTGGAAAGGTTGTGGGAATTGATGTTCTGGACCATATAATAATCACACGGGATAGTGCCTTCAGTTTTAAAGAAAAAGGATTGATGTAAAACAATAGAGGTTCCCAGTCTTTAATGAATGTATTATGCACCTGCAAGGAATCTTGTAGTGGAAAATGAGTCCTCAATGGCAAGGATATGCCTCCTTGCTACGGACCAGAGCCTGAACAGTGTTTTTTCAACAACCCGGGCATTCTCTCCCAGAAGTCTTACTACCACACCCCTTGCCGGAAGTGTGGAGACACCTCCAACAACAGCACCTATCTCATCCATGGTTGTGCGGAGTGCACTGATGAGGGGCCTTTCCATGGAGGGGTTATCAAAGACAAGGTATAGAACCGCCGTTGCAGAAAACCCCTCCAGCAGACCCGGACCGCTGTAATCAATCCTGTCCGGCTCCAGGGCCATTCTCTCCGTGAGGATGAGCTCTCCATCATACTCTATCTCGGTGGTGCTCCTGTACTCCTTAAAGTGCAGGCTCTCTCCCCTTGCCACCCTGCCTGTACTGAAGGCATCAAGCACAAAGGCAGTAGCTCCTCTATCCATCAAGACCCTTGTCTTCTGACTATACAGGGAACCGGCAAAGGGGATTACATACCCTGGCAAGTACTCAAGGACACCGCCCCTCTTTATGGTTATCTCTATGCTCTGGGATGCGAACTGTCCTGTACTTCTGTAGACCTTATTTGCTGATGGTGTGGTTATCAAAACATGGGCACATTCATCAAGGGTGATAGCTATATCAATCCTGTCTCCACCCACAAGCCCGCCTGTGGGGTTGACAAGATAGGTACAGGCACATCCTGTATCGTCAGGGTAGAAGGGCTGGAATGCCTGCATGGGCATGGTTGCAAAGGAATCGTAAAGGATGGTCCTCTCCTGTCTCTTCTTGAAGAAAAGACTGAGTCTGCCCTCTTTACCCACTTTATGTAATCTTTCAGAATCAGCCATAACAGATCTCACGGCCTATCCCCTCTCCACAAAGAGCACCTCCCTCCTGATCCAGTTGACCACATCATCCAGTCCCTCGCCACTTAGCAGGTTTGTAAACACAAAGGGTCTGTCGCCCCTCATCCTCTTTGCATCCCTGTACATCACCTCAAGACTTGCACCGACATGGGGTGCAAGGTCTATCTTGTTTATCACAAGGAGGTCCGAGCGGGTGATGCCAGGACCTCCCTTCCTGGGTATCTTATCACCACCTGCAACATCTATCACATAGATTGAACTGTCCACCAGTTCAGGGCTGAAGCTTGCAGCAAGATTGTCTCCACCGCTTTCCACGAATATGATCTCAAGCTCTCTGAACCTTTCAACAAGCCGCTGTATTGCCTCCTGGTTTACCGACGCATCCTCCCTTATGGCTGTGTGCGGACACCCTCCTGTCTCAACCCCTATGATCCTCTCCTCAGGCAATACACCAGCCCGTATAAGGAACTCTGCATCCTCCTTTGTATAGATATCGTTTGTTACCACGGCGATGGAGAACTCTCCTGCCATCTGCCTGCAGAGTCTTTCTATAAGAGCTGTCTTACCTGACCCAACAGGCCCGCCAACTCCTATTTTAACCGGCTCTGTCATGATCTGACCTCCTATGACTTAAACAGTCTTGTATAGAGCACTTCATGCCTCATCGTCCTTATCTCAATCCCGGGAGCAAAGGCAGCCATATCATCCTCATCAAGCCCGGAGACCTCCTCTGCAACCTCCACAAGCAGGGGCTTTATCTTCTCAATCACCCTCTGGCCATCTGTATGTCCCAGGGGTATCAGTCTCACCCCTGCGCTCACAATGGCTGAAACTGCTGAATAGAGATAGGCCAGCACAGCATCGTCTCTTGCAGCTCCAAGGCAGCTACAGACCAGTGCAAATACCACAGGGTGATGCCCCTGTGCCTCACCTGCCTTGAGGGCTGCTTCAAACCTCTCCAGTAGCACCGGCTTGTGAAGCTGTCCCATTACCTTCAAGAGCTGCCTTCCTGTCTGGATGCTTCCCTCCCTTGGTTCTTTCGTTAACTTCATGGAATGTATCAGTCTGTCAAGACGAATGATGGAGGAGATATCCTCTTTCTCCGCCCTTTCAAAGACCAGTTTCACAGCCAGGGCATCACACCTTTCTATCATCCCGGTAATGTAGGATGTTAAAAATCTATGAAAACCCTCTGTATCACTCACCACCCCTTCGGACACATAGGTCTCCAGACCCCATGAATAGGCAAAGGCCCCGGAGGGAAAGAAGGAATCCGTTATCTGAAAGAGGCTGACAAGGGAAAGGGCCCTATCCATGGTGGCCACCCCTCCTCAGGGGCTCAAAGACCTCCTTCCTGCATTCGTATCTTATGGATTCCCTCTTCAGGAACTCCTCCATCAGCCTGCTGTAGGGTGTAATAATCCTTTCCCTGCTCAGGCTGATGGGGTGATGACGGTTACCGATCTCATAGGCAACGAGGGCACCCTGGGTCATGTCTTCAGGATAGATGACTATCACATCCTCTTTTTCAGCCTCCACAACAATATAACATCTCTCATCCATGTAAAGAAGATCACCCTCCTGCATCACCGTTCCTGTAGGAAGGGCGATACCGAGTTCAACCCCCTTTGTGGTTCTCACCCTCTGCCGGGACCTTCTCCTGTCCTGCCAGTTCAGGACAAGGGTATCTCTCTCAAGCCCCTTCAGCTCCTTTTTGTCAGCAATTTTGTTTCTGATTATCAACATGACCTTACCTAAAATAGAAAATACCTCTGTGCCATTGGCAGAACCTCTGCTGGCTCACACCTCAGTACCTCACCGTCAGCCTTGACTATGTAGGTCTCGGGATCAACCTCAATATGGGGAATGTAGTCATTATGAATCATATCCTTCTTGCCAAGGCCGCGACACTTCTTTACAAAGGCCACCCCTTTCTGCAGACCCAGATGTTCGTGCACACCCCTGTCAAAGGCAGCCTTTGAGATGAATGTCAGCGATGTACTGTAAACAGCCCTGCCATAGGCACCAAACATGGGCCTCATCAGATAGGGCTGAGGAGTCGGTATGGAGGCATTGGCATCGCCCATCTGGGCATAGGCAATAAACCCTGCCTTCAGCACCATCTTTGGCCTCACTCCGAAGAACTGAGGCTCATAGAGGACGATGTCTGCAAGCTTACCCTTCTCAATAGAGCCAACATACCCCGAGATACCATGGGCTATGGCAGGGTTTATGGTATACTTTGCAATGTATCTCTTTGCCCTGAAGTTGTCGTTGTCACCTTTTTCTTCACCGAGTCTGCCCCTCTGTCTCTTCATCTTGTCCGCTGTCTGCCATGTCCGTATAATTACCTCTCCAACCCTTCCCATTGCCTGGGAGTCCGAGGCCATTATGCTGAAGGCACCCATATCGTGCAGTATATCCTCTGCTGCTATGGTCTCTGCCCTTATCCTTGAGTCGGCAAAGGCCACATCCTCTGGTATCCGCGGGTCAAGGTGGTGACAGACCATGAGCATATCCAGGTGTTCCTCCATTGTATTGACGGTAAAGGGCATGGTGGGGTTTGTTGAAGATGGCAATACATTGTGCTCACCGCATACCTTTATTATGTCAGGGGCATGGCCTCCACCGGCACCCTCTGTATGGTATGTGTGTATTGTCCTGCCTTTGAAGGCAGCAATTGTATCCTCAACAAAACCTGCTTCATTGAGTGTATCCGTATGGATGGCTACCTGCACATCGTATTCGTCCGCCACAGACAGAGAGGTGTCAATTGCAGCAGGTGTGGTCCCCCAGTCCTCGTGAAGCTTCAGCCCTATTGCTCCGGCCTCTATCTGTTCCCTGAGGCTGGCAGGTCTGGAGGAGTTGCCCTTGCCAAGAAAACCCAGGTTAACGGGAAAGGCATCAGCAGCCTCAAGCATCCTGTGGATATTCCACTCCCCGGGTGTGCATGTGGTGGCATTCGTGCCTGTTGCGGGTCCTGTTCCACCACCTATCATGGTGGTTATGCCTGAGGAGATCGCCTCCTCTATCTGCTGCGGACAGATGAAGTGGATATGTGTATCCACACCACCGGGGGTGGCGATCAGACCCTCACCGGCTATCACCTCTGTGGAGGCACCTATTACCATATCAGGATCTACGCCATCCATCAGATCGGGATTTCCTGCCTTGCCTATTCCGCAGATCATGCCGTCCCGGATGCCTATGTCTGCCTTGATAATACCCCAGTGGTCAAGGATAACCACATTGGTTATAACCAGATCCAGTGCACCGGCGTTCCTTGTTGCCTCTGGTGATTGTCCCATGCCATCCCTTATAACCTTTCCTCCGCCAAACTTCGCCTCATCACCATAAACTGTGCGATCCTCTTCCACCTCAATGATGATATCCGTATCAGCAAGCCTTATCTTGTCGCCCCTTGTGGGACCGAACATATCAGCGTATTGTCTTCTATCCATCCTGAGGCTCATATCAGGCACCTCCAAACCCTTTCTCTTTTGCCTTCTTCAGTGCAGAACTTCTGACCCTGTCTTCATCTATATTGCCCTCTGTGAGTCTGTTCAATCCGTACACATTTCTTCTGCCGCTGAACTCCACAAGCTGCACCTCTTTCTCCTGGCCTGGCTCAAACCTCACTGCAGTACCAGCAGGGATGTTCAGCCGCATGCCGAAGGCCCTCTGCCTTTCAAAGACAAGCGCCCTGTTGACCTCAAAGAAGTGAAAGTGGGAGCCCACCTGTACCGGTCTGTCCCCCCTGTTTGTGACCACTATTGAGATGGTCCTTCTTCCTTTGTTTGCCTCTATCTCTTCCTTGCCGAGGATATACTCGCCTGGTATCATCTCATCCTCCTTATCTTATGGGATTATGAATGGTGACAAGTTTTGTTCCGTCAGGGAAGGTCCCCTCCACCTGTATCTCCTTTATCATCTCTGCAACACCCTCCATGAGGTCTTCTCTCTTCAGGATAGTGGCACCGTACTGCATAAGCTCTGCCACTGGCCGGCCCTCCCTTATACCTTCAAGCACCTCTGCTGTAATTATGGCAACAGCCTCAGGGTAGTTCAGCTTCAGCCCCCTGGAAAGCCTCTCCC
The DNA here is from genome assembly GCA_011321725.1 of Nitrospirota bacterium. Taxonomy (GTDB): domain Bacteria; phylum Nitrospirota; class Thermodesulfovibrionia; order Thermodesulfovibrionales; family JdFR-85; genus JAADHP01. The sequence continues at coordinate 5,346 of DROX01000130.1, forward strand.
TGGCCAGGGTGGCAGCCAGATAAATAAGGAGCTTATCCTTTTCCTTCTCAGTCAGTCTCATAAGACACCTCCGTCAAGTTTATAAGGCATCATTACCTCGCTGCCCCGTCCTGATGGTTACCACATCCTCCACATTCAGGACAAAGATCTTTCCATCCCCGATATTGCCGGTCCTTCCTGTCTTCATGATGATACTAATTATCTCCTCTGCATCCTCATCCCTGCACACCATCAGGAGCATCTCCTTTGGCAGTTTGTCATACTTCATCTCACCTATGGTTATACCACGCTGTTTTCCCCTGCCTCTCACACCGATCTCCGTAAGGGATGGAAACCCTGCTGCCTTCAGGCTGTCCTCCACATCCTTCAGCCTGTCAGGTCTCACTATGGCAATGATCATCTTCATTTGAAACCTCCATCAGATAGTTAGATGATTTTGAATCTCCTCTCTGCTCAACTCTCCTACAGCCCCCTTGAAGACTATTGAGCCTTTCTCCATGACGTAGCAGTAATCGGAAAGGCGCAATGCAAACTCCATGAACTGTTCCACCAGAAGTATGGATACATCCCCCTGTTCTTTTATAAACCTGATGGTATTCTCTATCTCAAAGACAACAGAGGGCTGAATACCCTCAGTGGGTTCATCAAGGAGCAGGAGTTTTGGCTCTGTGATCAGGACACGGGCAATGGCAAGCTGCTGTTGCTGTCCACCGCTGAGGTCACCACCCTTTCTTGAAAGCAGCTTCTTCAGTGCAGGAAAGAGTTCAAATATACCCTCGGGTATGGAGGGCCTTCTTGCTCCCCTTGCCTCAAGCCCTATAAGCAGATTCTCCTGCACTGTCAGGTGGGGGAATATATCACGGCCCTGTGGAACATAGCCTATTCCATGCACTGCCCGCTTCTCAGGACTCCATGCCGTAATATCCTCTCCGTCAAATATGATCCTGCCAGAGAGAGGCTGTA
>DROX01000131.1 GCA_011321725.1 Nitrospirota bacterium
CAGATAGGGAGTTTCCCTGACATGGATAACTCGGAGAGGGCGTATGACAGGGCTGTCAGGCTTATCAAAAAGTCCCTCCTTGATTATCTCAGGATAGAGCTGGTCAAGGGTTACCACACAGTCAGAATAGGAAGGTTTGAACACCGAGATGATGCAAAAAGGCTTCTCAGGGCAGTCAGGAAGGTCTTCCCAGGGGCGATTGTTCTCAAGGCCTATGTGAAGGAAGAAAGGATAAAAAGGCTGTATGGAGCCCTGCCACGTGCAGAGCAGAAGGTTGCTGCTGAGGTTACCGCTCCTGTAAGGGAGGAGAAGGAGAGGCCGATCCGTCCTGGAAAGGGGAAGAAGACCGAGGCGAAGACGGAAATGAAGGTAAAGACAAAAAAGGTCGTCCCCTCTGTCAAGAAGAGAGAGGCTCCAGAGAAAGGGGTTGAACTTGTTGAGAAGACCGGCAAGGAGGTAACAACAGAAGAGGGACTGATCCCTCTCAAGATACCCTTTGAAGTGATCAGAAAAAAGTTTGAGGAGAAGGAAAAGTCAGAGATAATGGAGAGGGAGAGGCTGTCAAGATTGCCTGAAGAGAAGCCGCCAGAACCGGTGTCAGGAAAGGACGAACTCACAAGGGAGGGTCTTCTTGCCTTTCATGTCTCTGTCAGAGAGGCTGCCCTTAAGAGGGCTGTGGTTAAGAAGAAGGAGAAGGCTGACATAGCCGTTCTTCCACTGGAGAATCTCAGCAGTGCTGCTGATGCAGTCGGGAGGGTTATGCCTGTTCTGCGGGGGTATATAGAGGAGAGGGGTCTAAAGGTGCTTGATGACAGCCTTGTGAGAGATTTTATGGTGAAAAACAGGTTCAGGGAGCGGGGTGTCATCACCAGTGAACTCTCCAGAAGGCTGAGAGAACAGTATGGGGTACACTATGCGTATGTTGGAAGCATTATTACATTCAAAGATGCTAACCCTCCGAAGTTTGCACTGATAGGCAGGGTTGTTGATACCTCCAATGGGGACATCCTGTGGACGAACTATGCCTCGGCAACAGGAAATGACTTTGCCGGTCTCTTCGGAGTTGGTAAGATAACGGAGATGGACAGGCTTATACCTGTTGTGGTCAAAAGGTTCATCTCCAGCCTCTCTGAGGATGCCCTGACCGCCAGGAAGGATGGCAGGCTTCGTATAGCTGTTCTGCCATTCAGGAATGCCACAAAGATGGTAGGTGCAGGCAAGATAGCTGCCTACATGTTCCTGTCAGGGCTCATGAATGTGCCAGGCCTGCAGCCCGTAGAGTATGGGGATATCAGAAAAGAGGTAATATCCTTGAACATGCGCGAGATTGGGGAGTTGAGTTTCAGCAGTATTGAGGGGCTTTCAAAGACAATGAACATTGACCTGATACTGCTTGGCTCCGTAGAAGAGTACAGCCCCAGTGTTGTTGAGGCAATACCACCAAGGGTCTCTTTTACCTCCAAACTGATAGATGCCCACTCAAAGAGACTGCTCTGGCTTGATGATATAGAGCTTGATGGCAATGATGAGATAAAGATACTTGACCTGGGCAAACTCAGATCCGTTGATATGGTTGCCTACAATGCAGTAAGAAAAATGATAAAGAGAATGGAGGAGAGAATCTGGTGAAAAGTATATATCCAGTCTTTAGATTCAGGGGCTATCTGGCCTTATTGCTGATACTTGTGCTGACCTCCTGTCTTGGAAGTGTCAGGAAAGGACCAACCGTCCTTGCAATTGTCAACGGCTATCCCATAACAGAGGCAGATCTGATTTATGCACTTGAGATTGAGCACAGAAGAGAGGACCTTTCAAAGGCCGGAAAGATCAGGATCAGGGACTATGTGAACAGGCTGATTGATGAAAGACTACTGGTGGAAGAGGCTGAGCGCATGGGTATTGACAAGGAGCCATGGCTCAGGGAAAAGCTGAGGGCATTTATGGTGAGGGAGTCGGTTACCCAGCTCTACCAGGACGAGATCGCCAGCAAGGTAAAGGTGACAGAGGAGGAGGCAAGGGACTTTTACAGGAGAAACTATGTTGTATACAAGATCGGTATTATTGATGTCCCGACGGAGAAGGATGCCCTGAAGGCGCTCCAGGAGATAAAAGATGGCAAGGATTTTGCAAAAGTTGTCAACAGGTACTCTGCCTTCAAAAGCATGAACAGGGGAGGCGTCAAATACACACGCCGTGCCCTTAGCAGGTCGCCCGAGTTTGAGAGGATAGTGTTGGCTCTCAAGCCTGGTGAGGTGAGCAGGGTTCACAAGATAAACAACAGGTACTATATTGTGAAACTCATTGAGGTGATAAAGCCCAGGATGGAGGATTTTGAAAAGAAGAAGAAGGCAATCATGAGGACACTGAGAAAAGACAAAGAGGGTGCACTTGCTGAGAAGTATCTCAAGAAACTGAAAGAAAAAGTGAAAATCAAGGTGGATAAAGACCTCCTTGCCTATATTGAAAAAGACAGGGAAAAGAAAGAGCTTGAGCATGACAGGAGAACACTGGCTATGGTCAATGGTTACACCCTCAGGGTGTCTGATTTCATAAAACAAATAAAGGAGTTGAAGAAACCCGAAAAACTTGACAGGCTTGTTCAGAGATGGGTGGATACAAAGGTTGTGGATGTGGAGGCACTCTCCCGTAAATACTACGAGAGGTCACCGCTGAAGGAGAAGCTGCAGAGCTACAAGGAGCAGCTCATGAGAAGGGTCTTCATAGGAACAACAATCGTACCGGATATAAAGGTTGATGAGGAGGCATTAAGAAACTACTATATGAAACATAAAGACCGGTACAGGACACCTGCGGAATACAAACTCCAGCGGATTGTCCTGAAAGACAGAAAAGAGGCAGAGGAGGTTATAGAGGAGCTCAGGGCAGGTGCAGACTTCTCATGGGTTGCCATGAACAGATCCCGTGGCAGCAATGCAAGAAGAGGCGGAATGTTGAACTGGATGCAGAAGTCAATGATGCCTGAGGAGATTCAGGATGTGATAGATAAGCTTGAACCAGGCCAGATCAGTCCGATAATCAAGGGGAAAGATTCATTCATCATAGTAAAACTGTTAGATATAAGAGGTAGAGAGCCCCGCCCCTTTGAGCAGGTCAAGTCCATTGTTTATGAGCAATACATGAATGAGATGGTGAGCAAGAAGGTGAAGGAGTTTGTAAAAAGGCTCAGGGCGGATGCCCAGATAGAGGTCATGGAGGATAATATCCGGAGGCTTCAGGAGAGGTTCAGGTAGGATGGGCATTTTTCCCTTGAATATATTTAACTTTTTGGTATAAAATTAACAATTGCCTATGGGGATGAAAACGGAAAATAGACACCCTGTTATACTGCTGTTCCTTTTACTCATTATACTTATCGGGTTTCTCTCCTCCTGTGTTCCTGAAGAGCGGAAGGCAAGACCACGGAGGGGATTTGCGCCTAAACCATGCCTGTCCTGCCATAAGGAAAAGAATGCAGATTACACCAGGAAGGTGATCCACAAACCAATGGCAGATAAGAAGTGTGAGGCATGCCACAGGCGTCATGGAAAACTACCTGTAAAGTCCTTTGTCGTAAGGGGTGAGCGGAATCTCTGCGCCATATGCCACAAGTATACAGAATCCAGATTACAGTCATTGAAGTCCATACATGGCGCACTGAAGGAAGGAAAGTGTATAGCCTGCCATAACCCGCATGCATCGGACAACAAGGCATTGCTCAAGGATGTAACGAACGAGGTCTGTTTTCAATGTCATGACAGGGCCCCTTTTAGCCAGAAGATAAAACACAAACCCGTTGAGGATGGATGTCTTACCTGCCATGATGCCCATGGTTCTCAGTTTGACAACGATCTGAAGGCTGACGAGGTTACGCTCTGTCAGGGGTGTCACAACTATGCTGAAGAGAGATTCAGGAACGCCCACGGAGGGTATCCTGTCCAGCAGGGGGGCTGCTCTGACTGTCACGACCCACACGGGGCTGAAAAGAAGGGTCTGCTGAGGAAGTCTGTACATGTCCCTGTAAAGGATATCAGCTGTGAGAGCTGTCATAATCCCCCTGATGGCGAGTCCCCTCTTGGTACCTCCATGGAGGGTGGTGAACTCTGTTATTCCTGCCACAAAAAGGAGGAGCAGGCTTATCTCAAGTCCTATGTGCATCCACCCGTAGGGCAGGGGAACTGTCTTGCCTGTCATGCCCCACACGCCTCTGATTTCAGGGCATTGACCATAGCTGATAAAAAGGCCCTATGTATCAGTTGCCACAAGGACAGGCCTGACCTTAATGTAAGTAATATACATACACCATTGAAGGAAAAGGGTTGCACACAGTGCCATGACCCTCATGCCTCTGATTACGAAAAATACCTGAAGGACTCAAAGGAGAGGGTCTGTTACACATGCCACAGGGATACACTTAAGGAACAGGATAACCCATACAGGCATACACCCTTTGCGAACAATAACTGTCTCAGGTGCCATGATTCCCATGGAAGCAATAACAAGGCTCTGCTGAAAGATGCTGAAGAGAGGCTATGTTATAACTGTCACAAGAAGGAGGAGTTCTTTGATACATACATCCATGACCCTGTGAACAGGGGCAAATGCCTTGAATGCCATAACAGTCATTCATCAGGCTATGAATACATACTCAAGACCAGGAGGGATGACCTCTGTGTAACCTGCCATGAGAGTGCATACAGGGATGTGCCTGCCGAGAAAGCCCACAAACCCTTCATGGACAAGAATTGCGAGGTATGTCACACCCCACATGTGAGTAAATACAAGGCCCTGACCAGGGAGCCAGGCAGTGAGCTCTGCTTCAGATGCCATGAAGATGTGCAGAGAGGGATTAACTCATCACCTGTGGTACATATGCCGCTTGAGGAGGGTAGCTGTACCGCCTGTCACAGCCCTCATGGGACAAAGATCAGATATCAGCTAAGGGGTACACCCAATGTGCTCTGCATAACATGTCACAGAAATCTCGTAAAGAAGTCCAAATTCAAGGGGCATATTGAGAGGGATACTGTGAACTGTCTCAGTTGTCACAAGTCTCATTACGGAACCATGAAGAACCTTCTCACAGCCAGTGATCCCTCACTCTGTCTGAAGTGTCATAGCAGAGACACGGACAGGCTCCTGGAATCACACAAGGAGAAGCTAAAGGAGATCAAAAGCTGTCTGAACTGTCACGAGCCACACATGACAACATCCAGGGGCCTTTTGAAGGATGTCCAGCACAGGCCCTTCAGTCAGAGGGACTGCACAGCATGTCATAAATAAAAGGAGGTATTATCTGTAGAGATGGTCAGGAGATATTTCATAACAGCTTTTCTACTGCTGGTGGTGTTGTCTTTCTGGAACCCCACATCCTCCTTTGCAAAGGTCAACCTCAAGAGCAGCGAACCTGAACTCTGCTATTCCTGCCACAAATCCCTCAGAAAGGAGCTTGAGGCCACCTCTGTCCATAGCCCCTTCAACAAGGGCAATTGCACAGCCTGTCACAATGTCCATGCAAGCAAGCACAGGGGGCTTGTGAGGGATGACATAAATGAACTCTGTTATACCTGTCACCAGGAACTGAGGGAAAGGATAATGAGCACAAAGATGCATGGTGCTATCAGGGATGGAAAATGTACAGACTGCCATAATGCCCACAGCAGCCAGAACAAATACCTCCTTGTGAATGCAGAAAAGGATATCTGCTTCAACTGTCACAAAGATCTGAGGGCAGAGATGGGCAAACTCACCATACATCCCCCTTTTAACAAGGGAGACTGTTCAGCCTGTCATAATGCACATGCTGCAAAGGAATATAACCTGTTGAATGCGCCGTCAAACAAGGTCTGTCAGAGATGCCACCCACCTAACTGCAAGGCAGGTGGTGTGTCAATTACTGACAAGACATCCAGGATGGATTGTATCTCCTGCCATACAGGCCACAGTGCAAACACAAAAGGGCTACTTGGCCCTTATGGCCACCCAGATTTCCTTGATCAGAAGTGTCTGAGCTGTCATAAGCCCTTCAGGAAGGGAATGGCTGTGGAGACCGTTGCTGAGGGCAAGGATCTCTGTTTCTCCTGTCACGTTAAGGACCCTGAGAAGTTCCATGATGACGATCTCCATGCCACTGTGCAGGAGAACTCCTGTATCATGTGTCATGACTACCATGCGTCCAACAAGCCCGATATGACAGTGAATGAGAGATCGGTCTGTCTGCAGTGCCATGGTGATATTGACAGCAAGATTACGCGGATGACAAAGAAGCTGAAGGGGATCAGATGTGAGCCTGTAAAATCAAGAAGGTGCTTTGAGTGCCATGTGCCCATGCATTCCAGAAAGCCCTGGTATTTCAAAGAGGGTGGTGATGTGATCAAAACCTGTGTGAGATGTCACACGAAGGAGCATAGAGTGACCCATCCCCTTGGTGATGGTGTAATAGATCCGCGAAACGGAGAGGTGATCACCTGTAAAACATGCCATAGCATGCACAATGCCCAGGCTTCATTCATGTTACAGTTTGACAGAGAGCGGGAACTATGTATCCAGTGCCATAAAATGTAACGTGCTTTCCATGGTTATCTGCGGGTTCTTTTCCTGAAAGTTTTTTTCTGAACAATGGTTTCAGAGTGTATGGTGCTGGGAGACATGCCCTGTATCAATAAATGAGCGGATATCGTGACGGGCCCGCAGGAGCAATGCCTGTAGCAAAAATTAGTCTGGATTCTGTCACATCCGGAACTGCAGGCTGGAATATTTCTTGCTTTAAGGATCAATGAATAAATATGCTTGGAGAACAGAAAGGTATGGTTAGGAGGAAAAACATATACTTGATCTTCTTTTTAAGTATATTTTTTTACATTATCCTGGGCTATTCCGCACATCTGGAGGCTGTATCCGGTCCATGTAACAACTGTCATACCATGCATTATTCACAGAATGGCGGGATTCCATCTAACTGGGGAAGCTCAGGTCCGTATGAGCTGTTGCTTGTGAATGACTGTATTGGATGCCATAGCAGTTCAACGGCGAACACAATTGTAAACAATATACCCATTGTCTATAACTCCGTAGCACCCACAACACCCCTTGCAGGAGGCAACTTTTATTATATCAACATCTCCGATGCAAACGGTCATAATGTTGTGGAGTTAGGAAATCCTGACGACACCCTTACAGAGCCCCCCGGTGCCCAGCATGCAGGCCAGATAGGTGCAAACGAGCTTACCTGTGCGGGCAACAACGGGTGTCATGGTGTGAGGAATTTTTCTGCCTCCGTGGGCATGATCTCAATGAAAG
>DROX01000132.1 GCA_011321725.1 Nitrospirota bacterium
ACCCATCAACCCATTTACTCATCTACCCATCCACCCACAAACTGCTCACTGCTTACTGTTAACTCCTGACTCTTGACTCCTGACTGTCTTATCGGCACCCTGCCTTGTTTTATAAAAGTGAAATTATTTTGGACACTACTGATCTGTAACAGAACTTTCATACTTCCTTAATACCACTGTAACGGAAACCTGATTTAATAGAAAGGGAAAAGAAAAAAATCAAAGGAATGCCAACGAACTCTCAGCTTGATCCAGCCCCATCCAGGGCAGGGGATACTTGAAGGACAAGGAGGTGATATGAGTTTGTAACATTACTGTAACATATCCTTAACATCACTGTAACAGAGGATCAATTAAAATCAATTAAGGAGGTGTTTTCATGAAGAGGTATTTATCGTTAACGATGGTTGTTCTAATCTCAGTGGTATTGTCAGCGGGGATGGTTTTTGCAGCTGAGACACTCAACGGTGCAGGTGCCACCTTTCCCTATCCGGTATACTCGGCCTGGGCATGGCAGTACCACAAAGAGACGGGTATAAGACTCAACTACCAGTCCATAGGCTCCGGTGGAGGGGTGAGGCAGATAATAAACAGGACCGTTGATTTTGGAGCCTCTGATGCACCGGTAAAGCCTGAAGAACTTGAGAAGCATAAGCTTTACCAATTTCCTGCAGTAATCGGAGGGGTGGTTCCTGTGGTAAACATAAAGGGAATAAAGGCAGGTCAGTTGAGGCTTGGCCCTGAAACACTATGTGGCATCTTTCTTGGTAAGGTAACAACATGGGCAGATGAAAGGATAAAGGATCTTAACCCTGATTTAAAGCTTCCTGACAAAAAGATAACCGTTGTTCATCGTTCTGATGGTTCTGGAACAACTGCAATCTTCACCACCTATCTTTCAGAGGTATGTCCTGAGTGGAAGGAGAAAGTGGGAGCAGGCAAGGCAGTGAAGTGGCCTGCGGGTATAGGTGGCAAGGGCAACGAGGGTGTTGCAAACTACGTAAAGAGAAAGAGGTACTCCATTGGGTATGTGGAGTTTGCCTATGCAAAACAGAATAGACTTGCCCATGTAGTACTGAAAAACAGATCTGGTAACTTTGTTGAGCCGAGTTTTGAGGCCTTCCAGGATGCAGCAGCCTCGGGTGAGTTTGCTCCTGAAAAACACTTCTATCTCTGGCTTGTAAATGCACCTGGAAGGAATGCCTGGCCCATCTCAGGAGCCACCTTCATACTCCTTGCCAGGGAGAAGAAGGAGTCAAACATAAAGACAGTGAGGTTCTTTGACTGGGCCTTCCGCAACGGGGATGAGACAGCAAAGAGGCTCGTCTATGTTCCCCTTCCAGAGAGCCTCAAGAACAGGATAAGACAGTACTGGAAGGACAATGGGATATATCAGTAAGTGCCTGGTTCTGGATTGTGGCATGAGTGATTTTGCTGAAGGGGTTTGATGACCAGGGGTTTGAAGAAAAATCCTGTAGACTTCCTTTTCGGGACACTGACCGGTATAGCCTCCCTATCAGTGGTGGTGCTGATAGGGGGGATTTTCTTTGCACTCCTCATAGAATCAATCCCTGCCATTGAAAGATTCGGGATAATCAGGTTCATAACCACAGTGGACTGGGACCCGGTGGCTGAGGTCTTCGGTGCTGCAAGCACACTTTATGGCACAGCCGTCACCACCGTTCTTTCACTGCTCTTTGCCATACCAGTGGCAATCGGCATAGCAATATTTATTACAGAGATAGCCCCCTCTTTTCTCAAGGGCCCCATTGGCACTGCCATAGAGCTCCTTGCGGCCATTCCAAGCATCATATACGGCATGTGGGGGCTCTTTACACTGGCCCCCATAATGGAGGAGTATATTGAACCCTTTCTGCAGGGCAGCCTTGGCAGGGTGCCTCTCCTGGGTATACTCTTCCAGGGAACCCCCATGGGGATAGACCTCTTTACAGCAAGTGTTATTCTCAGCATCATGATAATCCCCTTCACGGCAAGTGTGGCAAGGGATTCATTCAACCTTACACCTTCCATTGTAAAGGAATCAGCCTATGCAGTGGGTGCAACAAAATGGGAGGTTGTAAAGGATGTGGTACTTCCCTATTCAAAGTTGGGTGTCTTTGGTGGGGTGGTGCTATCCCTTGGTCGTGCCCTTGGCGAGACCATGGCTGTGGCCTTTGTGCTTGGCAACAACCACCAGATTACAAGTTCCCTCTTTGATGCTGCAGCCACGATCACTGTGAGCCTGGCAAACGAGTTCACCGAGGCGGACACAGATATCTACCTCTCATCCCTGTACTATCTTGCCCTTCTGCTTTTTGTGATGAGCTTTATAACCCTCGCCATTGCAAAGCTCTTCCTCCTGAGGGCTGAAAGGAGATACTCCAGATGAATGTGGAGAGAAGGAGAAAGATCATGAGTTCTGTTGCACTTCTGCTGAGCAGCCTGGCAGCACTAATCGGACTCTTCTGGCTTGTATTCATACTTGCGGATGTGCTTATTAATGGTATAAAGGGGATCAATCTGAGCCTCTTTCTGGAGGACCCGGCACCACCGGGCATGGAAGGAGGAGGGCTCAGGAATGCCTTTGTGGGTCAGCTTCTCATAACAGGGATGGCTACAGTAATAGGTGTGCCCCTTGGTGTGCTTGGTGGGACCTTTCTTGCCGAGTATGCAAGGGGAAGGACCATCAGCCGGATAATAAGCATCATTTCTGATATAATGGTCAGTGTGCCATCAATAGTGGTTGGCACCTTTGTCTATGCAATCATGGTAAAGCCCCTGGGCCATTTCAATGGCTGGGCAGGGGCTGTGGCCCTGGCAATAATAATGATACCCGTAGTTCTGAGAACAACAGAGGATATGCTCAGCATGGTCCCCTGGACACTGAGGGAGGCGGCCTTTGCCCTTGGTGCGCCCTACTACAGGGTGATCATCCAGGTGGTCTATCGTGGCGCGGCAACGGGCATCCTCACAGGCATACTTCTTTCCATTGCCAGGGTGGCTGGTGAGACTGCTCCTCTTCTTTTTACATCCTTTAACAACTCCTTCTTCTCCTGGAACATGAATGAACCTGTTGCATCACTTACGGTAACCATATTCCAGTACGCCATGGGGCCTTATGAGAGCTGGCATACCCAGGCATGGGCGGCCTCTCTTGTGATCACCCTATTCATACTCTTCATCACCATACTGGGAAGACTGATCCTGAAATGGAGGTTTGGCAGATAGATGGATGCCCTGGAGATTGAGGTAAAGGCACTGAACTTCTACTATGGCCAGGTGCATGCATTGAAAGAGATAAACCTGCCTGTCTACAAGAACAGGGTAACAGCGCTCATTGGCCCCTCTGGTTGCGGTAAGACCACCCTGCTGAGGTGCTTTAACCGGATGCATGATCTCTATCCAGGCAACCGCTACAGGGGTGAGATCATATTCAAGGGAAGAAACATCCTTGCTGACAACATTGATCTTATTGATCTCAGGAGCCGTATCGGCATGGTATTCCAGAAGCCCACACCCTTCCCCATGAGCATCTTTGACAACATCGCCTATGGTCTGAAGCTGAGGGGGATCAGGAGACGCTCAGAGCTTTCAGAGAGGGTTGAGCGGGCGCTCCGGCATGCTGCATTATGGGATGAGGTGAAGGACAAGCTCAATGAATCGGCATATGCCCTCTCGGGAGGACAGCAGCAGAGGCTCGTAATAGCCAGGGCCCTTGCGGTTGAGCCGGAGGTGCTTTTGTTTGATGAGCCCACCTCTGCCCTTGACCCCATCTCCACTGCAAAGATAGAAGAGCTGGCTGTGGAGCTTAAAAAGGAGGTGACCATAATCATAGTGACCCATAACATGCAGCAGGCTGCAAGGATTTCGGACTGGACAGGCTTTCTGATGCTTGGTGAGTTGATAGAATTTGACAGAACTGATAAGATATTCACAAGTCCCTCTCAGAAGCTGACAGAGGATTACATAACAGGGAGGTTTGGATAATGCCTGTTCGGGCAGAGGAACTGGGGCATCTAAAGGAGATGCTAATAAAGATGGCAGGTCTGGTGGAGCTGTCCATAAAGAACTCGGTGCGTTCTCTAACAGAGAGGGACTCCGAGCTTGCGCGAAAGGTGATTGAGGATGATCATATAGTTAACACCTATGATGTCAAGATAGATGAGGAGTGTATCAGACTACTTGCACTGAAACAGC
>DROX01000133.1 GCA_011321725.1 Nitrospirota bacterium
CTATACTTCAATCCCATGCCCGACAGAATCACTGCGGGCTCCGCCCAGTACCTTCTGACCCTCAAACCCGATGAGGAGCGGCATATCTATATAACCATTGCCGTGGGTTACGAAAAAGGGAAAACCATAGTAGAATACGACAGTGCCTTCCAGTATCTCAAGGAAGGGATAGAGAGGGTAAAGTCAAACATGGTCTCCATTACCACATCTAACGAACAGTTTAACGAGTTCCTTGACCGTTCAAAGGCAGATATATGCACCCTTGTCACGAAGACAGACTTCGGTCTCTACCCCTATGCAGGTATCCCCTGGTACAGTGCCATCTTTGGTCGTGACGGGATAATCACAGCCCTTGAATGCCTCTGGACCGCTCCGGATGTGGCAAGAGGCGTGCTTGCCTATCTGTCCGCACACCAGGCAAAGGACTTTGATCCGGAAAACGATGCAGAACCAGGGAAGATCCCCCATGAGATAAGGAAGGGTGAGATGGCACGTACTGGAGAGGTCCCCTTCGCACACTATTATGGGTCTGTGGATGCCACACCTCTTTACATCTTTCTTGCAGGCGAGTACTTTAAAAGGACAGGTGATATTGACCTGATAGATGATATATGGGAGAACCTCAAGGCTGCCCTGAGGTGGATAAAGGACCATGGAGACATAGACGGAGACGGGTTTGTTGAATATTATCGCCACTCAAGAAAAGGGCTGATAAACCAGGGATGGAAGGATTCATACAATTCTGTTTTCCATGCCAGTGGCGAGCTTGCAGAGGGGCCTGTTGCGATAGTGGAGGTACAGGGATATGTCTTCGGGGCATGCAACCATATACTGAAGATAGCCCGCTACCTTGGAGACCAGGAGGTGGCATCCCTTGCGGATACCCTTCTGAGAAAGTTAAAAAGGAACTTCCACAGGGCATTCTGGTCAAAAAGAATAGGAATGTATGCACTTGCCCTTGACGGGAAGAAACAGCCCTGCGAGGTACGTTCATCCAATGCAGGACACACCCTCTTCACAGGGATAGCCCGAACCACTGCAGCCAGAAGCATGGTCAGGACCCTCTTCTCAGGGGACTTCTTTTCAGGATGGGGGATAAGGACCATTGCAAGGGGAGAGGCTCTGTACAACCCGATGAGTTATCATAACGGGACTATCTGGCCTCATGACAATGCCCTGATCGGACTTGGACTCTCTCGCTATGGCTACAAAAAGGAGGTGATAAGACTCCTTGAGGGGCTCTTTGAGGCAAGCCTCTACGTGGAGCTTCACAGGCTGCCGGAGCTGTTCTGTGGTTTTATCAGGAGGCCAGGTGAGGGGCCAACCCTCTATCCCGTAGCATGCCAGCCCCAGGCCTGGGCCTCAGCCGCGGTGTTTCTGCTGCTGCAGGCCTGTCTCGGACTGAACTTTGAGGCAGAGACAAACTCCATAATATTCAAAAACCCCATGCTTCCACATTTTGTTGATTATGTTGAGATTGACAACCTCAGACTTCTTGACTCAAGGGTGAGGCTATATCTGGAGCGGTACAAGGATGATGTGGTTGTTAAGGTGCTTGACAAGGTGGGGGATGTAAAGATTGTTATCTATAAATAGAGTCCACATTTAGCTATCAGCTGTTCTCCCTTGCAGTTGGATCTGGTGGAGGGTTTATCCTTTCACCCGTATGAGGGGCAAAGAGATGGACCCTGTCCCGGGGGAATTCTATGTATAGCTTCTCACCGCTACCGAAGGCCTTCTCTGATACCGCCTTGATCATTATGCCATCAAAGAGGATATCAAGGAGATACCTTGCCCCCTCGGGTTCCACTATCTCAACTGTGGCCTCAAACCCTCCATCGGGTGATGATTTAATGACGACATCCTCAGGCCTGATGCCAAGAAGCACCCTGTCGTATCCTATCTCATTCAGCCCTGCAATCTGATAGGTCTGCCTGCCCAGCTCAACAACTGGTGGAGTCTTTGCCCTCACCCTTGCCTCTATGAGATTCATCGGTGGGGTACCGATAAACCTGGCCACAAAGGTATTTGATGGCTCAGAGTAGACGCTCAGTGGGTCAGCACATTGCTGGATTATGGAATTATTAAGAATGGCTATCCTGTCTGAGAGGGCCATGGCCTCTGCCTGGTCATGGGTAACATATACCATTGTTGTTCCAAGCCGTCTGTGAAGCCTCTTGAGCTCTGACCTCATCTCAATCCTTAGCCTTGCGTCAAGGTTTGACAGGGGTTCATCCATAAGAAAGACCCTGGGGTTTCTTACCATTGCCCTGCCAAGGGCAACACGCTGCCTCTGTCCACCGGAAAGCTCACGGGGTTTCCTGTCAAGCAGTTCCTCAAGACCCAGCACCGAGGCTACCCGCTCAACCTCCCTTCTGATCCTTTCCCTGTCAAACCTCTTTATCTTCAGGGGGAAGGCAATATTGTCAAACACGGTCATGTGAGGATAAAGTGCATAACTCTGAAAGACCATTGCAACATCTCTCCTGGCAGGTGGCAGGCCTGTAACATCCTGGTCGTCAAAGAGTATCCTGCCAGTGCTTACCTCTTCAAGCCCTGCTATAATGTTTAACAGGGTTGACTTGCCACAGCCACTGGGGCCAAGGAAGGTGAAGAACTCTCCGTCATTGATCTCCAGATTAATATCCCTGAGGACTACATTATCGCCGAACCTCTTGGTTATATTTTCAAGCCTGATTGAGGACATGTCAGGACTATCCTGCAAAATATTCAAGCAGTTCTTTCTTGCTGAGCTTTGTAAGGTCAGCCTTTATATTCTTTTTTAATTTTCTCAGGATACCCTGGTCAATATAAGAAAGGATCTTGTTATTGATGGTTTTTGCCGCTGAAAGATGCCATCTCTCGGGGTTTTCGCTTTTTATAATCTCTATGATTTCCCTGGAGATGGACTTTATAATCTTCTTCTCCATCTCAGACTCAAGGTTATGCTTCTCACCATACCCCTTCAGTGAACTCCTCTCACCTCCCATTCCGAACCTCCCGGCCTCGTCCGTAAGCTTCTCGGAAAGTCTTCCGTGGGCATCAACGATATCCTCCTCCTTGATCAACTCAAGTCTTGGACTTTCCAGCGGGTTCTGTACAAGCCTGTATGCCTTGAAATGGCCAAGATCGGTAACTATTACAACCTCTCCCATAACTCCTCCTTTCCAGTGTTAGGTGATGAATACAAATGCAAGAGCCAATTGAAAAACAGGGAGCCTCAATTGTCACCATAGAGATTTATCTGAACTTCCCTGCTTATGTAAGGTGGAATAAATCCGTAAAGCCTGTAAAGCCTCAGATGAATACTGCCGTATTCCTTCATTCTGTACTTCTCTGCAAGATAGATAAACATCTGATAAAGGCTCTGATAGCCAAGTACCACAGCCAGACGGTCTATCTCGGCATCTATTATCCAAAAAGGTAAATCCATTTTACTAAATATCCCGGGCCTTTTTCTAATTTCATTATATCATATAATTCCACTTCATAACAGAATCGCTTCCCCGGCTGTCAGGGCAATGATAGTATAGAAAATCTCCCTGCCCCAAGCGGAACAAGGGAGCCCTGAAGACCCGGGAAAAAGTGATTTTTTCCTTGACAAATTTATTGATTCCTGCTAATTTTATAATGTTTATAAGAAGGCATAGGCCTTCACCAAATCAAGGAAAGGAAGGGGGGTGAACAGAAATGACAAAGGCTGACCTGGTTGACAAGATTTCCTCTGACACGGGACTTTCAAAGGCTGACGCCCAGAGGGCACTTGACTCAATGATTGACAATATCAAGAAGGCCCTCAAGAAAAATCAGAAGGTTACCCTCGTAGGTTTTGGTACCTTTTCTGTAAGCAAAAGAAAGGCAAGAAAAGGCCGCAATCCACGTACAGGTGAAGAGATCAAGATTCCTGCCTCAAAAGTTCCAAAGTTTACACCTGGTAAGGGCTTAAAAGACGCAATCAAATAATCTTTTATCCGCAAAACGGGGGAGGTTTGGCTTACTCCCCCACTGCATGAAGGAGGGTAATGATGCTTGTAGAATTCAGCATAGTACCCATAGGTGTAGGCAGCAGTATTGGTGATTATCTTGCGGATGTACTCAGGATAGTAGACGAAAGCGGACTACCCTACAAGGTTAATCCCATGGGAACCTGTATTGAAGGTGAATGGACCGAGGTTATGAGACTCATCAAGAAATGCCACTCCCAGGTCATGAAAAAGGCTGACAGGGCAATCCTCACCATAACGATTGATGACAGAAAGGGCAAACCAAACAGACTGGAACAGAAGGTCAAGTCCATAGAGAAACGTCTTGGCAAAAAACTGAAGAAATAGGAGGTATGTCTATGGCAGAAAAGATCACACTCAGTGTTATCAAGGCAGATGTGGGTGGTTATGTGGGTCACTCAAGTATTCATCAGAACCTGATTGATGTTGCCAAGGAAAAACTCTCAAAGGCAAAGGACAGCGGTATGCTTGTTGACTTTCACGTAACACGCGTAGGTGACGATCTTGAGCTGATAATGACCCATGAGCGTGGCGTTGACAATGAAGAGATTCATCAGCTTGCCTGGGATACCTTTCTTGTTGCAACAGAGGAGGCCAAGGAATTGAAGCTCTATGGTGCAGGACAGGACCTCCTCAGCGATGCCTTCTCCGGTAATATCAAGGGAATGGGCCCGGGAGTGGCAGAGATGGAATTTGTTGAAAGGAAGTCAGAACCTGTTATAATATTCATGGCTGACAAGACCTCCCCCGGGGCCTGGAACCTGCCCCTTTACAGGATGTTTGCAGACCCCTTCAATACAGCAGGACTTGTAATAGATCCAGCAATGCATGAAGGTTTCCAGTTTGATGTCGTAGATGTATACGGTCACAAGGCCATAACACTTTCCTGTCCTGAGGAGATGTATGACCTGCTCATGTTCATTGGTGCAATGAGACGGTTCATGATAAGACGTGTATACAGAAAGGACGGCGAGATCTGCGCCTCTGCATCCACACAGAAGCTGAGTCTGATTGCAGGTCGGTATGTGGGCAAGGATGACCCTGTACTGATCGTCCGCTGTCAATCCGGTATGCCTGCAATAGGAGAGGCGCTTGAGCCTTTTGCCTTTCCCCATATAGTTGAAGGATGGATGAGGGGCTCCCACCATGGCCCCCTGATGCCTGTGGCATTCTATGAGGCAAACCCCTCAAGGTTTGATGGTCCACCAAGGGTTATTGCTGCAGGATTTCAGATCACAAACGGTCATCTTATTGGTCCGAGGGACCTCTTTGATGACCCTGCCTTTGACAGGTCAAGACAGCTTGCAAATGAGATTGGTGACTATCTAAGGGTACATGGTCCATTTGAACCTCACAGACTGGGACTTGATGATCTTGAATATACTACAATGCCAAAACTCATGAAGAAGTTAGAAAGCAGGTTTAAAGAGGAATAGTCTTAATCAGGGTGGGGCAGGTAATGCCTCACCTTGATCTCCCGGGCTTTTCATACAGTTTCTTTCTCAGGTCATACCAGTCCTTCACCTCTGTTACACCTTCCATGGGCACGAAGCTGAATCTCTTCCTGATTAAATTACCTGCTGAACCGACAAGCCCCGGCGAGCCCACAATTGCATAGGGAATCAGCCCCATGGAGGTGAGTTCCTGTATGTATTCCTCGGGGAGGGAATCTATTATCACTGATGGAGGAAACCTATTTGTCCTGATCCACTCTCTGGCCCTTCTGGCCCCAAGAAGTCCCGTAACATAAACAACCCTGAAGCTCTTCATAATGGAAGGTAGTACCACATCTGCACCCTGCCTTACAGCGTCAGACA
>DROX01000134.1 GCA_011321725.1 Nitrospirota bacterium
TCAGGGTATCACCCGAAGGTAATACCCTTTATTTCTTCGGGAAAAAGGACTCCATAGGGTTTGTGACCACAAGTACGCTGTCAGGATCAGCCTTGGAGGAAAGGGCAGGGCTTACCTTCATGAAAATATTCCTTGATGATGGCAGCCTCAAGGTGCTTGAAAGGATTTTTTTCCAGCGGGACATATTTGAGGGATCAGGTGGCAAGGTATACACGCTCTTTGACAATGTTGAGAGGGTGGACTTTCAATACCTTGATGGCAACCCAGAGACAGGGGCTGACCAGTGGGTATCTGAGTGGTTGCCTGATGAAAAGGACTACCTCCCCGCAGCAGTGAGGATAGACCTTTCCATCCTTTACAGGGGAGGCGTTGTTGATATACCTCCCATTGTGGTTGACATACGAACACGGAGGAGGCTTACCTGACCCTTACACCTGCAGGCATCTCCTTTTCAGGCGAAACAATGGCTATTTCATTGTCTGTGCCAGCGGCAAGGAGCATACCCTGGGATTCAACTCCCATCAGCCTTGCAGGCCTGAGATTTGTCACAACAACAACCTGTTTACCCACAAGCTCCTCAGGGGTGTAGGATTTACCTATGCCAGCCACGATCTGGCGCTTCTCCCCAATGTCAACAATCAACCTCAGGAGCTTGTTTGAGCCTTCAATGCCTTCAGCCTCAATAACCTTTCCAACCCTGAGCTCCACTTTTGCAAAGTCATCAATCCCGATGTATCTATCCTCCGGCACCTTTTCCTCCTTTTCCTGCTGTCTTCCTGTCTTTTTGTTATCCCTTTCCTTCTCAATCCGTGGGAATAATGCAGCTATCCTGCCAAGCCTGGTGCCAGGCTTGAGAGTTCCCCATCTTAGCTCTCCAAGTAATGGCCTGTTTATGAGATCATCATCCTCACCCAGGGCCCTGAGGACCCTGATACTGCTCTCAGGCATGAAGGGCAGGGTATAGATTGCCACAACCCTTACACCCTCCAGGATGGTGTAGATAACGTTCTTCAGCTCCTCCTGCTTCTCAGGGGACCTGGCAAGGCTCCAGGGCTGTCTTGTATCAATGTACTTGTTCAGGGCATTTATGAGTGTCCAGATCTCATCAAGTGCCCTATGGAAGGCCAGGGTTTCAAGATGCCTCTCCATCCCCTTTACAACAGACTCTGCAAGACTCTTTATCTCTTCCTCAACCCTGGTTGGCTCCGGGACAAGGGAATCAAAGTACTTCCTTGCCATGGCAAAACTGCGGCTTACGAGATTGCCAAGGTCATTGGCAAGATCGCTGTTGATCCTGCTCACAAGGGCATGTTCAGAGAAGTCACCGTCAAGGCCAAAGGTCACCTCCCTGAAGAGGAAGTACCTGAAGGGATCAACACCATATCTCTCAATTACCTCAAAGGGGTCAACCACATTGCCCAGGGATTTTGACATCTTCCTGCCATCCACAGTCCACCAGCCATGGGCAAATATGTTCCTGGGCAGCGGCATGTTCAGGGCCATCAACATGGTAGACCAGTAGACAGCATGGGTTGTGAGTATGTCCTTGCCCACTATGTGATGGTCCGCAGGCCACCACTGCACCAGATCCCTATCAGGTGCAAGGTATCTTGTTGCGGAGTAGTAGTTGACAAGGGCATCAAACCATACATAGGTAACATAATCCTCGTCAAAGGGCAGGGTGATACCCCAGGAGAGCCTCTTTTTCGGTCTTGATATGCAGAGGTCACCAAGGGGCTTTGATTTAAGAAACCCCATCACCTCGTTTCTTCTTGTCTCGGGGAGAATATAACCAGGGTTCTCTTCAATATACCTGATAAGCGCATCCTGGTACCTGGACATGAGGAAGAAATAATTGTCCTCCTCAATCTCCTCCACAGGCCTTCCGCAGTCAGGACATTTGCCATCAACAAGCTCCTTTTCCGTCCAGAACCTCTCATCAGGGGTGCAGTACCAGCCCTTGTAGGGCCGCTTCACGATCTCACCCCTGTCATGAAGCCTCTCCAGTATCTCCTGAACAACCTTTATATGTTCTTCATCGGTGGTCCTTATAAAGGCATCATGGGATATATTCATCCTTTCCCAGAGCCTCTTGAAGTTCTGTACCATCATGTCAGCATGTTCTTTTGGCGATAATCCCCTCTCTTCAGCAGCCTTCTGGACCTTCTGGCCATGCTCGTCCGTGCCAGTGAGGA
>DROX01000135.1 GCA_011321725.1 Nitrospirota bacterium
GGAATTTTGCAGAACCCTCCCTGTAACTCCCTGTTATTCTGTAATAAAAATAGGGGGGTCTGGAGTAGGAACCAAGACCTCATTTAGAAGGGATTGCGACGGCACGCCTGGAGACGTGAAGCGGGATTAGTGAATTAGTGAGTTAGTGAGTCAGGTCATAAGAAATTTTCAGATGGAGGGGCGGATGATAAGGGATTTCAGAGAACTGATTGTGTGGCAAAAAAGTCATCAACTCTTCTTAGATATAATGAGAGATATTGAAGGCTTTCCAAAAACACAGGCCACAAAGATAGTGATAGACCAGCTATTGAGGTCATGCGGGTCAATAAGTGCAAACATAGCGGAAGGGTTTGGGAGGAAGAAAGGGAAGGAGTACGTTCATTATCTCATAATAGCGAGAGGGTCAACCACAGAGACACTAAACTGGCTATTAAAATGTGTGGATGCTAACTGGTTTGATAAAGAAACTTTCCATCATAGAGAGAAGACTATAGAGGAAGTGTTGAAGATGTTAAACAGAATGATAGGTCAGAAGATTACATCCTAACTCACTAACTCACTTGCCACCTAATTCACCACTTTAGCGGCCACCTAACTCACTACTTCAGCGGGGATTGCGACAGGAAAGCAGGCTGAAGGTTGAAGGATATAGGCTAAAGGGGAAAAAGACAAAATATCTCTTTAGGAATTTTTCAACATAGGAAAAAGCAGAAGGATTTAGTATAATACTCACATGGCAAATTACAAGAAACTCATAGCTTGGCAGAAGGCACATCGACTTGCAGTTTTAACTTATAAGGCAACAAAAGAATTTCCGAAGGAAGAAACATTTGGTATAACTTTACAACTAAGGAGGGCAGCATTATCAATCCCAACCAATATAGTAGAAGGATATAATCGCAAGAGTAAGAAGGAATTTGTGCGATTTATTGATATATCACTTGGTTCATTAGCAGAGGTTGAGTATTTAATAGACTTTGCACAGGAAGTTGGATATTCAGGGGGTCAAGAGGTTAACGAGATTAAAGATCTGATAAAAGAGGTTGGGAAACTCTTATGGAAACTTCAGAAATCTAAACTTCAGCCTTAAGCCTGTAGCCTTAAGCCTTTAATGTGGGCAGAAGGCTCATGAGTTAGCAAAAATGGTTATAGAGATATGCAAGACCTTTCCTTCCACAGACGAAGCCAGGACAAGACCACTCGGATGATAGCTATTAAATTTAGTATAATTAACTCATGAATTTCAAAACTGTCCTTAAAACACTCCTGGAGAAGTTTCATGAACACAACATCCGTTATGCTCTTATAGGTGGGTTTGCAATGGGACTGTGGGGAATGGGAAGAACTACGGTTGACATTGACTTTCTTGTTCATCGTGATGATATGGAAAAAGTAGATGCCATTATGAGTGAGATGGGGTATGAATGTCGTTACAGGACGGAAAATGTATCGCAATATGTTTCCCCTTTAAGAGTTTTTGGTGAAATAGACTTTCTCCATGCCTTCAGAGAAGCGAGCCTTCATATGCTTATGAGAGCTGAGAAGAAAAAAGCCTTTGGCAAGTTAAGTATAAATACTCTGAGACCAGAAGATCTCATAGGTTTGAAACTTCAGGCTATAAAAAACAACCCTCAACGGAAATTAAGAGAAATGGAGGATATACTATTTCTTGTAAAGACATACAAAGATAGTATGGATTGGTCTCTTATTGAAAAGTATGCTAAAATTTTAAGTATGCAGGAAATATATGAGGAGATTTCAAAAGAACGATGAGCTTCTCACCAGAAGCAGAAAAAGAACTCAGTGATGGATTGGAGATTCTGAAAGAAGAGATGCAGGCTTTAAGGTTGCAGAGGCATAACCCATTTATAAAAAATGGCAAGGTGGATGTAGATGCCTATATTGAATTCGTTACTGAGTTCAACGAATTTATAAACCACGCTCCTAAACCTTTTGAACAGATGATTGACAGGGATATGAGACTTTGATGAATTCAGAATCTGTTCCTGCACCACGGAAAGTCTGAAGGTTTTCTGGCCCCCTCTTGAAGGACATTCAAGACAGTCACTCTCTAACAAGTTTATAGGTCTGATTCGTTTTTACGAGCCTGTATTTGTACAATACCTTTTTCTTCGGACAACACATTGGATCAAATAGTCCGTGTGTCAGGAGCTCAATCTCTATGATGCCTGAAGAGATTTTAATGTTTTTAATACGAACCCGATCACCCAGAAGAACGGTGTCCACATTTACAGGCCTTCCATTATCATTTACAACAGCAGAGAGGTAATAAAATATGCCGCTCCCTCCACCATTCCATGATAGTACAACTGCGGCATCTGAAAGACCGTCTTTGTTCAGGTCACCAAGTGCGGCTGTTTCAAATTCAACCTTATAGGCGTAGGGAAAGCCCTCTATCCCCGGAGTTTTGATGAATTTTCCGTTACGGAGCTTTACCTCTTCCTTGTCTATTTTTTTGTAGACAGTGTTTTTTATGGATGTAATTGTCAGGGAGTGTGTCTGGATGTTAAGTCTCCGGGAGGCTCCTACGGAAGCAACGGAATAATAGAGTATTACTCCGGACAAAAGGATTACGGATAATACTACCCTCATGATCTTCATGTTCTTTATTCGGTAGTGTCCGTCAAAAAATTCATCATTCATAATAGTTATTATAAAACAAACGACTTCAGAGAGATACAGGAAAAAACATTTTTGAAATATTTCCTTTCTTGCTAATCAGAGACACTGTTTTTAATAAAGCTCAGCTCATCCTGTAAAGTGGATTCCCCGGTCAAGCCAGGGAATGACAGAAGGGTAAAAAGCTTGTCACTGTCGGACTTGATCCGACAGTCCAGGGCAAAACAATGACTGAGTTACCCCGTCAGGCATGCCCTCTGGCTTGACCAGGGGCCGTGTAATGACTGGTAAGGAAGCTCATCCACCCATCCCCAGGATAGCATATAAACACATAGAAATTGCAGAAATAGGAGTGGATTCTTTTTGTTAAAGATAATGGATTCGGGTATAATATTACAATGGAAAAAAGGACGAAGAATATCCTCGTCTGCGTGGCAGGGGCAACGCCTCAAATCATTACAGAGACCATATATGCCCTTTCTGTGAAGACCCCTCCGGTGTATGTGGATGAGCTTTATGTGATTACAACTGCTCATGGTAAGAAACTGATTGAGAAAAAGCTTCTTGAAGAAAAAATCCTCTCAAGATTAATCAATGAATACAATCTACCCGAGATAGACTTTTCCCCAGATCGTATTTTTGTTATAAGAGACAGGAAAGGTAGCCCCCTTGAGGATATAAGAAACTCTGAGGACAACGAGGCAACTGCTGATCTGATTACCACATTTATAAGAGAGATGACAGAGCAACAGGATACTGCGCTGCACTGCTCCATTGCAGGTGGACGGAAGACCATGAGTTATTATCTTGGCTCTGCACTGCAGCTTTTCGGACGCCCCCAGGACAGACTCTACCATGTGCTTGTAAGCCCTGAGTTTGAGAATAACCCTGAGTTTTTCTATCCACCTAAGAAGCCAGTCAAGATTACATGCAAGCTTTATGATGGCACTAAAAAAGCATTATCGACCAGTAAGGCAAGGATTGATCTTGCAGAGTTGCCTTTTGTCAGGCTACGGGATAGGGTTCACATTGCGGGCAAGACCTTCAGGGAGATGATAGGTGAGGCAACGGACAGCATTGCACTTTCCATTGACCATAGCCCTTTGATCATAAATTTAAAACAAAGAACTGTTACAGTAAAGGATAATACAATCAATTTACAACCCATGCTTCTCTGCCTTTATGCACTCTTTGCCGATCAAAAGATAAACCATTGTGTCCAAAATGACAGGAAACACTGTGGTGAGTGCTATGATTGCTATCTGAAAATTGCAGACCTTATGGGTTGGAATTTTTTAAAGAGGATGGAAGTTTACTATTTAAAAGTCTTTGACAACGAGAGATCAAGACTTGATAACGAAAACTGGCAGGAATATGAAAAGAATAGAGGGATCCCTGAGAAGACAGTCAGACAGAATATCTCAAAAATAAAAAGCCTTATCAAGAAGTCTTTTCCTAATCCTGAATTATATATAATTACCAGCAGAGGTGGCTATGGAGTAACCCGTTACGGTCTCAGGGTTGATAAAAGGAGGATTGAAATCAAGGCTTAGATAGGATATAATATATCATACATCATACATTCAATAGATATTCAGGAGACAAGGATGAAAAGAACCACTATATTTATAGACGAAGAAATTTATTATGATATAAAGGAGCTGGCTGAGGAGGATCAGAAGGCTATATCTGAGATATTAAGAGAAGCCCTGGTAAGATATTTAAAAGAAAGAAAAAAGAAAAAGAAACTTTCAATAATAGGGATTGCCGAAAGTGGTAGAAAGGATATAGCAGAAAGACACGAAGAGATACTCTGGCAGGAGGCAAAAAATAGAAAGGGTAATTCTTGACACAGGTATACTCTATGCTCTCCTGGATAAATCGGATAAATGGCATCAGAAGGCTGTAGCATCAATTCAGAAGAGGCAATTTAATCTCATTATCACAGATACGGTTTTACCAGAAATATGCTATCTGATCAACAAATACCTGGGTAAAGAATATGAATTAGCTGTTCTCAACTCTGTCTTAAAAAAGGAAATCAAAGTGGAAATGCTTTTATTTTCTGACTTTAAAAGAATTGTTGAAATTCTAACAAAATATAAAGAGATGAATATAGGCTTTGTTGATGCTTCTGTGGTTGCTATTGCGGAAAGGATGAAGATAAAGAAACTCTTTACCACTGACAGAAGGCATTTCTCAAAGATCAAGCCAGTGCATTGCAGGCACTTTGAATTGCTTCCGTGAGGGTTTAATTGAAAATATCTTACAACAGATTCTCATTTATCCTTGAGCCTGTAGAAGAGATCCTGCTTCCATCATACAAGGGCTCTACCCTGAGGGGTGCCTTTGGGGTGGCATTCAAACGTGTGGTCTGTGCACTGAGGAAGGAGGATTGTTCTGAATGCCTCCTTAGCGGAAGATGCATATATTTTCAGATCTTTGAGGCAAGGGCAGAGGGAGAAAACCCCCTTGGCAGGGTAAAGACCATACCAAAGCCTTTTGTGATTGAACCCCCTGATGGTAAAGATACACTTTTCGGTCCCGGACAGACGCTTGAGTTTTCACTGACCCTGATAGGCAAAGCAACAGAGTATATACCCTACTTCATCTATACCTTTCAGGAGCTTGGCAGGATGGGAATAGGCAGGAAGCGGGGCAGATACACTCTTGCAGAGGTTGTTGATCTGGACAGTAATGCGACCATCTACAGCCATGACAGAAAGCTGCTTGAGGCTGTGGAGAGAAAGACCATTGACCTCACCGGAGCCATAGAGGGATTTATTCACCCTGTGGACAGGAATGAGGATGCTGACCTGACGGTTCAGGCAGTCACACCAATAAGAATAAAATACGGACGTCATTATACTGCAGAGCTGGAGTTTCACATCCTGATAAGGCAGCTTCTCAGGAGGCTTTTACTATTATGGTACTTCCACGGGAGCTATGATCCTGGATATTATGAGACCATCAAGGAATACCACAAAAATGCGATCAGACTGGCTGAAAAGGTAAGGACCAAGAAGGCATCTCTTTACTGGCACGACTGGGAGCGGTATTCCAACAGACAGAAAAGGAGGATGAAGCTTGGAGGGGTACTTGGCAGTGTGACATACTCCGGTGAGGTTACCCCCTTTATCCCCTTTCTCAAGGCAGGCGAGATTTTTCATATTGGTAAAAACACCACCTTTGGCCTTGGTAAGTATAAATTGCTCTGAAACCTTTCCAGAACATTTCTGAAATATTTCTTTTCTTGTCATTCCCTGCTGACTCCATTCAGAATAAAATCATGGAAAGAACACTCTACATAATCGCCTATGACATCTCAGAGCCCTCAAGGCTCAACAGGGTCAGGTATTTCCTGAAGGGCTACAGCACAGGAGGGCAGAAGTCTGTCTATGAGTGCTTTCTTACAGAAGGTGAACTGAAATTTGTAATCAGTAATCTCAAAAGATTGATCTATGAGGTGGATGATCGTGTGCATATCTTTCGTCTTGATGGACGCTCCCGCACCATAACACTTGGCATTGCTGTACAACCAAAAGACCCTGAGTTTTTCTTCTTTGGATGATGGGCACACTGTATATTGACAAGAGTGGTTATGAGATAAGGCTTGATGGCAACTCCATTGCCTTCTATCTCAATGGCAGAAGGGAGGGAGCAGTGCCCATCAATCCTTTGAAGAGGGTTATTATTGCCGGCAGGTGCAGTGTGGATACAAAGGTCTTTCACAGGCTTGCTGAAAGGGGCATCCAGGTGATGATGCTTACTGGCAGATCACTTCATTTCAGGTGCGCTGTGCAGGGGAGGCTCCATAACAACGGACTCATAAGGCTTAAACAGTACGGAAGGGCATCCGATCCTGGATTTGTAAATGCTGTTTCCATTGAACTTGTAAACAGGAAAATAGAAAACCAGATCATGCTTCTTGAACAGGCAATCACAGAACGACCTGATTGCAGAAGGCCACTATTTCAGGGCATTGACAGGCTGGTGCAGACAAAGGAGAAGATACTTACCATAAGGCCTGATATTGATTCTCTAAGAGGATATGAAGGCACAGCATCCTCGGCATATTTTGCTGCATATGCATCACTGTTCCCTGCGAGCCTTGGCTTCAGTGGCAGGAACAGACGGCCTCCCCGGGACCCTGTGAACGCAATGCTCTCGCTATGCTATACACTGCTCTATGGCGAGATCACAACGGAGATATACATTGCAGGGCTTGACCCCACGATCGGGTTCTACCACTGCTTTGAATATGGCAGAGACTCCCTGTCCTGTGACATTGAGGAACCCTTCAGGCCCGAGGTGGACAGGTTTGTCTGGAATCTGTTTCGTGAGGGACTATTTACGAAAAGGGATTTTGTTACAGAAAAAGGCGGTGTCTATCTGAAGAAGAAATCGCGCTCAAGATTCTATCCATGCTATGAGAGATTTGCCAGGGAGATACGGAAGGAGATACAGAAAACCCTGAGATCTCTGATAGAGAGGCTCTTCAATGAAACGGACCCTTTATCTATATGAAGCTAAAGGGATGACAGTCAGGGTTGATGGCCCCTCGCTCTGGATTGAGCAGAAGGGGAAGGCAGGCAAGCGGGTGCCCCTTCAGATGATTGACCGTGTGGTAATAGTGGGCAACCTGCGTGTTGATACCGCTGTGCTCAGCCATCTCTCGGCAGAGAATCTGCCCGTAACGATATTTACAAAAAACGGCAAGAACATATCCATGCTTGTCAGTTACGATGATTCATACCCCCGCTATTATCACCGCCAGAAGGTGTTTTACATGTCGCCTCTCAATGAGGAGAGGTTCAGGAATATTGTGCGACACTGGAGGAGAAGGATACAGGTATCCGCACTCAAGAGATTTTCCGATGGGCTTTATGAAACATTCAGGGAAAACAATCTGAAGGACAGGGCATTTCAGAGGATAATAGAGTTTGAAACACTCTTCTACAAGGACAGATACAGGATGGTCTACAGGATTGTATACGGCATGTTCTGCCAGTTGATTCTAAGTGTACTGACACAATCCGGCCTTGACCCATCCCTTGGGGTGATACACAGAAGACATCCCCACGGGCTTGTCCATGACATTGCATATATGCTTGAGGCTGAAGTACAGATCCAGGCCCTTCAGTTCTTCAGGGCCAGAGCTGCGCATACAGGGATTACATCCATTGGTGTAACCACTGATGGCATGAGGGATATTGCCCAGAGGTTTGAAAACAGGAAAAAGGCAATCTGGGGGATAACCAATATGATAATTGACAACATAATTGAGGCAATAAAGGAGCTTGAGGCAAGAGCAAGGCTGATGAGGAGAAGGCCACACCATGAAGACAAACTATCTTTTCTGCTATGACATAAGAGACGACAGGAGGCTTCATCGGGTATACAACAGGATGAAATCCTGGGGATTGCATCTTCAGTACTCTGTCTTTTTCTGCTCACTCACAGGACAGGAACTCCAGAGATTGACCGATGAGATAGGAGAGATTATTGATCCCCACATGGATGACATCAGGATATACCCATTGCCTGCCAGGCCTGAAGCCATTGTGCTTGGTTGCGGTGACAGGGTGCCAGAGGGGGTGGAGGTGGTACTGTAGCCATGGGCATTGATTTTTCAAACATCTTTTTTGTAGTATCAACTACAATTTCAGTGAGGGGTCAGAATGAAAGATAAACCCATTACAATCCCAGGGGGCAGTAAATGATATCACCTACCACCTTAAAAATCACCCTTGCGGGACTGATGCATGATGTGGGGAAGTTTGTTCTTTTGCGAGGCGATTGATGAGTGAGTTTAATCTGAAAGAATATCAAACCGTTATTTTAGGTGCTCTATTGCACGATATAGGGAAGTTCCTGAACAGGGGTGCAGATGTGAAAAGAAAACATCCGTATTTTTCTGCTGATTATGTTATGTCTGAGCAATTTAATTCCATTGTTAAAGATAAATGGGTTGATATTGACCTCCTGAAAGTTCTTGTTCAGTGTCATCATGAATATCCTCAATTACCTGATGATTTGCTTGTTCAAAAGATTAAAGATGATCATACGAGAAAACTTGCATATATAGTAAGTAGAGCGGATAGCTACTCATCAGGCGAAAGAATTGATGAGGAGCCAGCAGAATTAGACTACAAACAGGTGAGGCTTGCCTCTATATTCTCAAAGGTGAAAAAAAATGCAAACAATAACCCTCCTTTCAAATACTATAGACTTCAAAAAATGTCACCTGATACTGTATTTCCAGTAGAAGATGCCGAACTTTATCA
>DROX01000136.1 GCA_011321725.1 Nitrospirota bacterium
CAAAAATAAAATCAACCTCTGGATGTCCTCCTATCAATGTAACCAATGTGGCTGCCAGGTCACCCATGGGTTTCAGATCAATATGGTTCAACTGAAAGGTGGCTACCATTTCCGTACCCTTTCCAGGCAGGGAATCTATTTCCACTGAGCCTCCCGCCTCCTGGGCTGACTGGCAGAGCAGTGAAATGCCCAGACCTGTCTTCTTTGCCTTTGTTGTGAAAAAGGGGTCATTCAATCTTGGAAGCACCTCTTCATCTATACCTCTTCCATTGTCCTTTACGGTTATCTTCAGGCTGTTCTTTTCCCGGTCTTCTTCTATCCTTATCTCTACAAGGGTGGCACCTGCCTCTATGGAGTTCTCCACAATATCAAGGATATGAAGAGACAGATCATCCATGGATCGTCACTCCTCTGCCCTTCAGCGATCTGAGCGCCATTTTTATCTCCTCAAAGCTTGGCTCCCTGAGATGAAACTCTGTATAACACCTTCCTATATCAACAAGATGATGTGCATCGGATGACCTGATCCAGGGGTATCTTCTGTAGGAGGAGAGGCCCCTTTCAGCCTCCTCAGGGGAGGTTCTGAAGGATATCTCAAGGCCATCAAAATCCATGTCAGGGGGGATAAAACCAAACTGTGTCAGGATACTGAATACCTCCCTGTCCACATGGGCTGCTATGGCAAGCCCCCTGTGTTCGTGAATAAGATTTATTACACTGTATGCGTCAAGGAGGGTGGCATTTATCAAAAGCTCCTTAACGAAACCCTCAACCTCATCATGTTCGTTCACTATCACCTGCTCATAGGCCATCTTTGTGCCCATCCCTGATGGCATATTCCCCCTGATCACCTCCCTCAGGGACCTGAGGCTCTCTGTATCAGGCATGAGCGCTATTATGTGGGCCTCCTCTGATGTGGTTATCTCCATGCCTGCAATCACGGTAACGGGTGATTCAACAGCCATGGCAGCTTCAATGTTCTCAGAGGCATTATGATCGGTGATTGCAATAATATCCAGTGACATCTCCATGGCCCTTCTGAGGATCCTCCTTGGTGTCATATCAAGCTCTGCACAGGGAGAAAGGCATGTATGGATGTGAAGGTCAGCCCTGAAGGTGCTAAGCATCATTCAGTATCTTGTAGATCCTTCCCGATATCTCAAAGGCGGTCTCATCTGTGCCCAGTATGGGGATGCCCTCTTCGGATGCCTTTCTCAGGGTCTCATCATCAGGCCTTCTTCCGTTTACGATTATGATCCCGGAAATTCCCTTTAGAGAGGCCACTGCCACGATATTAAGATGGGTCTGAAGGGTGATCCATACATCACCCTCCTTTGCATTTGCCATGACATCACTGAGGAGATCAGAGACATACCCTCCGGTTACCTGTCTGTCAAGCTGACCCCCTTCTGTGAGGATATTCAATGATAGCTTTTCTTTCAGTTCCTGAAGGGTCATAAAGCCTCCATTCTTAATGTATTACATTAACTATCAGTTTTTATTCTCTGATTTATCAAGATAAATTATCATTTCAACAGTAGTCCCCTCACCGACCACAGAATCAATCCTGAACTCATCAGAGTTTTTCTTCATATTGGGCAGTCCCATGCCAGAACCCCAGCCCAGCTCCCTTACCCACTCTGGCGCTGTGGAGTAACCCTCCTGCATTGCCAGCTCAATATCCTCTATCCCCGGGCCCATATCCTCAGCAATGATCCTTATCCTCTCAGGTGTTATCTCGTATCTCAGGATACCAGCCGGTGTGTAGATGATAATATTCATCTCTGCCTCAAAGGTTGCAATGGCTGCCCTTCTGACGATCTCCTTGCTGATACCCAGCGATTGAAGCAGGGTCTTTATCTCTGTGGATGCCTCCCCTGCCCTGGAGAAATCACCGCCAATGATATGGAAACTCCCCTCTATGGTCTCTTTTATACCCATTTGTCAAAACCTATTCAGGACAGCACCTGAGCCCTGCCTCGTAGAGCCTTCCGCATGCAGTGAACATTGAGTAGGGTGTTATCAGGAGTGTGACCTTCTTGTCATTTGCAAGCTCAACAGTGGATGTATCAGGCTCCTTGCCGCGGGTGAAAACCACAACCCTGATATCCGCAATATCCGCTGTCCTTATGGCCTGCTGTTTTGTCAGACCTGTTATGAGCACAGAGCTGTCCCTGGAATAATACAACACCTCGCTCATAAGGTCGGTTGCACAGGCCCAGTCAATCTCTTCGCTGTCAGCCATGAACTTTGTAATTACAACTGCATCAAGGCTCTGTATTATCTTTTCCAGCCTCATCTCTTACGTGCGATACCGTACTTTTTCATAAGGGCATGAAAGTTCGGCCGTAACATCCCCACATCCCTTGCTGCCCTGGAGACATTCCATTCATTCCTTTTCAGTGCCTCAAGGACAAACTCCCTTTCAACCTCCTCAACGGACCGCTCCCTGAGCTCTCTCTTGAGGCTCTTAAGCTCCTCAAAGCTCCTGGGGATGTGAACCTGCCTTGAAGGTTCAATAAAACCAAGATCATCAGCCCTGATTGTGTTGCCCTTTGTGATGAGTATTGCCCTCTGTATGGTGTTCTCAAGCTCGCGTACATTGCCGGGCCATTCATAGTCTATGAGTATCTTCATGGCCTCGGCCGTGATACCCGACACCTCTTTGCCCAGCTCCTGGGAGTACCTCTTCAGGAAGTGATATGCAAGCAGGGGGATGTCATCCCTTCTCTCCCTTAAAGGGGGCATCCTTATGGGGAAGATGTTGAGACGGTAGTAAAGGTCCTCCCTGAAGCTACCCTCCCTGACCATCTCCTTCAGGTCACGGTTGGTTGCAGCTATGAACCTCACATCAATCCTTTTTGATCTCTTGCCACCCAGGGGGCGGAACTCCTTCTCCTGCAGGACCCTGAGGAGCCGGGTCTGAAGCGGCAGGGGGAGGTTACCGATCTCATCAAGAAACAATGTGCCGCCGTCAGCCTCCTCAATAAGGCCCTTCTTGTCTTCCACTGCGCCGGTGAAGGCACCTCTCCTGTGGCCGAACAGCTCGGACTCTATCAGCTCATCCGGAAGGGTCCCACAGTCCACCACAACAAAGGGACCATCCCTTCTTGGACTGTTGTAATGGATTGCCCTTGCCACAAGCTCCTTGCCTGTACCGCTTTCGCCTGTTATCAGGACAGTGCTTGATGTGGGAGCAACTGAAGAGATCAGCTCAAAGACCCTCTCCATCTCTTTTGATTGACCTATGATGTTTCTGATGTACTGCACCGGAAGCTGTCTCCTGAGCTGGAGGTTTTCCTCTCTCAGCCTCTTCTTCTCCAGTGCCCTCATTGCAAGGGCAAGGAGCTCATCAGGCCGGAAGGGCTTCTCAATGTAATCATAGGCTCCAAGCTTCATTGCCTGAACAGCTGTATCCACAGTTCCGTAACCTGTTATCATGATAACCTCAATATTAGGGTCTCTCTCCTTGACAACCTTCAGGAGCTCAATCCCGTCCATGTCAGGCAGTTTCAGGTCTGTTATGATCAGATCAATCTCCTCCTCCTCAAAAACACTCAGTGCCTCTTCGGCAGAGGCCACGGAGAGCAATCTGTAGGACCTCTCTGATGAGAGGATCTTTATACAGCTTTCCCTGACGATCTCCTCATCATCTACTATCAGGATGGAAGAGGGCCTGCTTGAGACCGATGGCCTTTCAGAGAAAGGGCCCTTCTGGTTGATCTTCTCCATAATCATACCGTTCCCATCAAGACTCAAATTGATACGGAAAGGGGATAGCCTATCCTTCCCTGGACTCAGGCCTTACCGGAAGTCTTATCAAAAAGGTTGTACCCTGGCCCACCTTGCTTTTCACTATTATATGCCCACCATGTTTTCTCACAATCCCGTGACTCACAGACAGGCCCAGCCCTGTGCCCTTGCCCACAGGCTTTGTGGTAAAGAAGGGCTCAAAGAGGCGGCTCATATACTCTTCGGGTATACCAGGACCATTGTCTGTAAACTCAATCTCTATGAAATCATTTCCGTCCTCCTTGACAAGGCGGGTGGCAATCCGTATCTCACCACGGTCATTCATGGCATCAGCAGCGTTTATCAGCAGGTTCATATAGACCTGCTGGAGCTGTGATGCATCACCCTTGATCGGTGGCAGATCAGGGCTCAGGTCAGTAATGATCTTGATATTATGGAACTTTGCCTGGTTCTTGACCATGTCAATGACATGCCTTATTGTGTCATTTATCCTTATGTCAGACTTCTCAGCCGGAAGTGCCCTTGAGAAGCCGAGCAGCCCCTTGATTATCTTTGAACACCTTTCCGCCTGCTCAATGATCACCTCAAGGTCCTCCCTGTCCATCTTGTTCTCAGGGGGTATCCTCTGGAGCATAAGGTGGGCAAAGGTAACGATACCTGTAAGGGGGCTGTTCAGCTCATGCGCCACACCTGCGGCCATCCTTCCAAGGGAGGCGAGTTTCTCTGTATGAATCATCTGCTCCTGGCCCCTTCTGATCTCCTCGGTCTTCTTCTTTACCTCCTCCTCCAGTTCCTTAGCCCAGTTCTCAAGTCTTTCCCTTGCTATCTTCAACTCCCTGGTCATCTCGTTGAATGTCCTGGCAAGCATCCCCATCTCATCCTTTGTATTTATCTCTATCCTGTGGTCAAGATCTCCCCTGGAGACCCTTTCCATGCCTTCGGCCAGCAGTGTTATGGGCTTTATGATCAGCTTCCAGAGGATTATGCAGAGGACAACACAGCAGAAGAGGGTAAATACTATACCGAATGTGAGGGTAAAGACCTTCTGCCTCTTCAGGGTGAGATCAAGGTCAGCCATTGAATAGTCAGCCTCAAGCACCCCAAGGAACCTTGCCTTCGCCCTGCCTGAATGACATCTTGCCGAGACACATCCCTTCTCATTCACTATGGGCACAGCGAGCCTGAGTACCTTCTGCCCTTCAGACTCATAGATGGACCATCTCTCCTTACCCTTGGCTGTCAGTTGCCCTTTGTCCTCATGACAGAGCTGGCATTCC
>DROX01000137.1 GCA_011321725.1 Nitrospirota bacterium
ATGGCTGATGCCAACAAGGCAAAGCTGCAGGCCCTGCTGAAGGACTATGGCCTGATTTAGATTCAGAAAAATCTCAGTATATTATAATAGGTGTCTCGTTGTGCAGCCCTGAAGCCAGCGCTACTGATGGCATTGATGATATCCTCTTTGCTCACACGGTAAGATACTCCCGCTGCCCTGACGACGTTTTCCTCCAGCATTGTGGAGCCAAAATCGTTTGCACCAAATCTGAGGGCCACCTGTGCAACCTTGAGCCCCTGGGTCACCCAGGATGCCTGAATGTTCTTGATGTTGTCCAGATAGAGCCTTGAAAAGGCGAGTACCCGCAGGTAATCCACAGCAGTGGCCCTGTTGAATCTGTTATACCTGGAATTTCTCTTCAGTGCTTCTATCTCCGTGTTGCCTGGCTGGAATGTCCATGGAATAAAGGCTGTAAACCCCCCTGTCCTGTCCTGAAGCGACCTGATTGCATCAAGGTGTTCTATGATATCCTCCTCTCTTTCAAAGGTGCCAAACATCATGGTTGCCGTGGTTCTCATCCCCAGCCCGTGGGCCTCTTCCATCACCTCAAGCCATTTGTCTTTTCTGATCTTCTTCGGACTTATGAGTTGTCTTATCCTGTCAGAGAGGATCTCAGCGCCTCCACCCGGTATGGAATCAAGTCCCGAATCCCTGAGGATGCTCAGGGTCTCCCTGACCGATTTTCCTGCCCTGCTGGCAATGTGCTGGATCTCAGGTGGTGAGAAGCCATGGATGTTTATCTCAAAACGTGCCTTTATGGACTGGAGCATATCCGTGTAGAACTCAAGACTCAGGTCAGGATGCAGCCCTCCCTGGATCAGTATCTGCGTACCACCCTGTTCAAGGGTCTCCTCTATCTTCCTGAAAAGCTCATCCTTTGAGAGAATATAGGCATCTGGTGAGTCCTTTTCCCTGTAGAAGGCACAGAACCTGCATTTGTTGATACAGACATTGGTGTAATTGATATTCCTGTCAACAACAAAGGTGACGATGTTGTCCTGATGAAGCCTTTTCCTCATCTCATCGGCAAGAAACCCAAGGGTGAGAAGGTCGGTCTTTCTGAGGATATCTAGGGCCTCTTCCCTGCTGATTCTTCCCTTTATTTCTGTGACTGGTAAGGAGATAGGTGAAGACATATTTAAATATAGCATTTTTGTGATGATCTTTACATCCCGGGGATGCATCTCAGAGATGTCTGATCGGGTAATCCGCATCATATCGGCCCAAAACAAATCCCTATCAAGGCAGGGCACCTCATAAAAATAAATGGACAGCGAGCGTAACCCAGTGTGAAACACTGGGTAAAGCGAGCGAATGTAATTAATCTTAACACTCCTTACATTAGATTCCCTGTGGCAGGCCACAGGGAAGATCAGCCAACCACAGGATTACTCAACAGAGTAACCTGTTTTTCAGTGCTATAGTCTAAATCCGTAAAGAACAAATCGTACAGGCCGAGAGGTGGTGAAGAAGGCCATGTAGCAATAGTATCAGTAAAATAGGATTCAAGGGGTCGAGGGTTCAAGTAATATATTAAAAAAAACTTCAAAAATATCTTTCTTCCCTTGAACCCTGGAACCCTTAACCCCTTTAACCCTTTTAGACAATGCCCTGATGAACCACCTCTTTATACTCCGAAAAATCTGCGATTTTTCGGAGGGCCTTTCTTACTGCTCACTGCTTACAGCTAACCCATCAACCCATTTACTCATCTACCCATCCACCCATCAACTGCTCACTGCTTACTGTTTACTCCTGACTGTCTTATCGGCACCCTGCCTTGTTTATATATCCGAGATTATTTTGGACACTGCTGAATCCGCATATAATATCACTTCCGGCACGGCAAGGGAGTCCATTTTATTCCTCCACAATTTGACTTTTCATCCCCCACTATGATAAAAAATAGACACTTCAGGTGCCAGGTGGCTTAAAAGGGAATCCCGTGAGAATCGGGAGCGGACCCGCCGCTGTGACCCTGGCCGGTCAAAACCGGTTCTACTTGCCATGAAGCCACTGTCCTGCAGATAGTGCAGGATGGGAAGGCGGCAGGATGCAGGGAAGCCAGAAGACCTGCCTGAAGGTGAGGCATTATCTCCTCGGGGGCCGGGAGATATGCCCTGGGATAGAAAAGGGTAAATCCTCAGGGTTTCAGGCTTATGGCCCTGGGGATTTTTTATTGAAAGAGAGGTTATAATGAAGCCCCTTAATGGAGTGCCTCCGGGCCTTACCCTTTGAATAGCAATGAAAAGGATAGTTCTCATAACGGGTGGTGCAAGGAGTGGAAAGAGTGATTATGCCATTGGGGTGGTGGATACCGGTGGTTACAGGAACAGATACTTCATTGCTACAGCCGAACCACTGGATGAGGAGATGAGAGAGAGGATAGAAAAGCACAGGAACCAGCGTTCTCAAGAGTGGACCACCCTTGAGGAGCCAATCCGGACATGGGATAAACTGCAGGGGATTGACAGCCCTGACACCGTGGCAGTACTGGATTGCCTGACCCTCTGGGTTTCAAACCTGATGAGTAAAGGGGATGTCCCGGCGGTGCAGGATTGTTTTGAAAAACTGCTGCAGACACTCAAGGGTCTACGACATCTGACGGTTTATATTGTAACCAATGAGGTAGGCATGGGGATAGTCCCGGCGGATAAGACAACA
The DNA here is from genome assembly GCA_011321725.1 of Nitrospirota bacterium. Lineage (GTDB taxonomy): Bacteria > Nitrospirota > Thermodesulfovibrionia > Thermodesulfovibrionales > JdFR-85 > JAADHP01. Next base: position 2,686 of record DROX01000137.1, read on the forward strand.
AGGCTATACAGGGATCTGCTTGGCCAGCTAAACCGGTCAATTGCCTCGCTGGCTGATGAGGTATATCTGCTTGTGAGCGGGATTGCGCTTAAGCTTAAATAGAAAGGGAGGCAGGACAATGGGAATCATTGAGGAAGCCCTGAAATCAATCAAAAGACCGGACAGTGAACTGATCACCAGGGCCCAGAGGCGGCTTGACAATCTGACAAAACCTCCTGGCAGTCTTGGTCGTCTGGAGGAGATGGCAAGGAGGCTTGTGGCTATTTATGGAGAGGAGATGCCCGGGATTCCACAGAAGGTTGTCTTCACCTTTGCAGGAGACCATGGTGTTACAGAGGAAGGGGTCTCAGCCTATCCGTCGGAGGTTACACGCCAGATGGTTTATAACTTCATACGTGGTGGGGCTGGTATTAATGTCCTTGCCAGGCATGCAGGCGCAGATGTTGTGGTTGTGGACATAGGGGTTGACTTTGACTTTGAGGATATGGATGGGCTGATCAAGGAAAAGGTCCTTTATGGTACCAGGAATTTTACAAAGGGTCCGGCCATGAGCAGGGATGAGGCCATTGAGTGTATTGAGAGGGGCATTAGACTTGCGAGGACATTTAAGGACAGGGGCTACAGGATGTTCGCCACAGGTGAGATGGGGATCGGTAACACCACACCCTCCTCTGCCATAGCCTCTGTAATCACGGGCAAACCCGTTGAAGACCTGACAGGCCGTGGAACCGGTATAGGTGATGAGGCATACGGAAGAAAGATCTCGGTCATTAAAAGGGCCATTGAGATCAACAGGCCTGATCCCTCAGACCCCATTGATGTGTTGTCAAAGGTGGGTGGTGCCGAGATAGGCGGTATCGCAGGGCTATGCATAGGTGCTGCAGAGAGTTCAGTCCCCGTGGTTATAGATGGTTTCATATCCACTGCCGGCGCACTCCTTGCCTACAGCATGAATCCCGACACGGCTGAGTACATGTTTGCCGCCCATATGTCCGAGGAGCAGGGACACAGGGCGATGCTTGAGCACATGGGATTGAGGCCTGTTCTTGACCTTGACCTGCGTCTTGGTGAAGGGACAGGGGCTGCCCTTGCAATGACAATCCTTGATGCCTCTTTAAAGATATACAGGGAGATGGCGACCTTTGATGAGGCAGGTGTTACGGGTGATAAGACACACTGAAAGGATGCAGCCTTGAATGACCCAAAAGGATGGTTCTGGAAGGGTACCTTGCTGTTAAGGCCGCTTTTACAGCTTGTCTTTGCATTCAGGTTCCTGACGATCATTCCACTTCCTGCAACGGACGGTCTTCTGGAGGAGCTGTCAGAGAGGGACAGGGCAGACAGTTCCGTGTATTTCCCCCTTGTCGGCCTTCTAAAGGGGGTGTTTTTCTATCTTATCTATTCTCTGGCAGGGGCGGTACTGCCCCTTCAGGTATCAGCCATGTTTGTGCTGGTAGTATCAATACTCATCACAGGCGGGTTTCATCTTGACGGGCTTGCTGACACAGTTGATGCCCTGGCGAGCAGAAAGCCGGTAAAGGATAAGCTCACAATCATGAAGGACAGCACCATCGGTGCCATTGGAGTGGTGGCCATAGCAGTGGTGGTCCTGTCAAGATATGTACTGCTTGTTGAACTGATAAGACGGGCCCCCCTCAGCCTCATGCTTTTTCCTGTCATCGGGTCTGTGGCCATGGTTGTAGCCATGTCTGTGGGAAGGAGTGCACGCAGCGATGGCCTGGGCAGGTTGTTCATTGAGGGTGCTGACAGGAAGAGACTCCTCTCTGTCACAGGGCTAACGGTGGTGATCATCTTTCTCTTTGCCACCCTTTCATACCTGAGTTTTATCGGTCTTATTCTGCCTGTAGCCATGGTGTATCTCTTCGTGTTGTATGCCAATAGATTGTTCGGGAAGCACTTCAATGGATTAACAGGTGATAATCTTGGTTTTATATCCGAGGTCTCGGAGATTGTATTCATGGCTGGATTGATTCCCTTTTTAGGATGAGATCACAGAAGCGGTTCCCAAAGGCGGCCAAAGGATGCTCCCCTTATCAAAATTGACAAACCATCCTCAATACTATTAAATTAAAAAGATAACCTTTGAAGGAGGAATGATGGAAAAGACTGTTGAGGATATCAATCCAACGAAAAAGAGATTCACTCTTGAGGTGCCTGCTGAGATCCTTGAACAGAGGATAACCGATGCGCTGAAAGACATAGGAAGGAGTGTGAAACTGCCCGGATTCAGGCCTGGCAGGGCCCCACTGTCGCTTTTAGAGAAGAGGTACGGTAAGGAAGTGGAGACAGATGTACTGCAGAAGGCCATTCCCGAGTATTATCTGAAGGCGATCAGGGAGGCCAATGTCGTGCCTGTCATGCCCCCTGTTTTTGAGGGGTATGATTTCAAGAGAAAAGAGCCCCTTAAGCTGACCTTTACAGTTGAGATAAGACCTGAGATTGAAAACCTGGACTACCAGGGGTTGAAGGTTGAGGATGAACCTGTAGAGGTAACGGATGAGGACATAGAAAGGACCATTGAGAGACTGCAGACGGAGAAATCCTCCTATGAGAGTATAAAGGATGACATTGTCAGGGATGATGATCTTGTAGTTGTGGATTACGAGATTGTTGAGGAGGAACAGAATGTCACAGGCCAGTTTATAAAGATTGGCAGTGATATAATACCCCAGGAGATATCTGATGCCTTGAAGGGCAAGAAGGTAGACGACCCCTTTGAGGTCAGGGCTACATTCCCTGATGAGTATATAAATAAAAATCTGAGCGGTAAGACCCTGACGCTCAAGGGCAGCATCAGGGAGATACGGAGGCTGAAGAAGGCGGAGTTGACAGATGATTTTGCCAAGGAGCTTGGTTACGATGACATGGAAAGGCTGAGGGAGGCTGTAAGGGAAGGTATCGTTAAGGTCAAGGAGGAGTTGATTGAGAACAAACAGAAGGTTTCCATCATTGAGCAGCTGCTTCAGAGGCATGACTTTGATCTCCCCGAGGGGCTCGTGAGTCATGAACTCAACATGCTTGTGCATGAACAGAAGAGGTTAAAACCCGATGCTGATGAGGAAAAGCTGCGTGAAGAGCTGAAGGAGAAGGCCCGGAAGAATGTGAAGAC
>DROX01000138.1 GCA_011321725.1 Nitrospirota bacterium
GGACTGGCTGCTTTATCAGGTAAAGAAGAGCCTGCATTTGAAGGAGGTTATTGAGGATGCAGTTGATGAGGTGATACAGGAGTTTAATGATCTGGAGTTTGTAAAGAAATGGTATGAGCATCATGATAAATGGACTGCCTTCTGGGATGAGGCAGACAAGATACAGTCTGTACTGTTTTTGCTTGAGAAATTCAAGATCTTTTCCCTGGAAAAGATGATGCCCTTGTTGGAAAGGGTCAAAGAGGTCTTTGCCAGGGATGATCTTTTAGAGGCTGCACCAAAGGAATACTCACACCTGGACAACAGGATAAGGTATATTGTCTATGGCCATACCCATGAACCTCTGCAGGTGCCTTTGCGAGTGGTGGAAGGGCCTGTTCCAAAGGAGCAGGTCTATCTGAATACGGGCACATGGCGGAAGAGATACCGGAAAAGCAAAGAAGGGCTGGGGTTTATTGGCTGGAAGACGCTGCATTATACTGTTTTTTACAGAAAAGAAGAAAGAGATACTGATTTTCCTGCTTTTGAAACATGGACAGGAACATTGAAAACAGTTTGAGATTTTGGGAGAGATAGAGGGCTATCATCCTGGATTTCTGAGTATCTGTAAAAGCAGGGGAGGCAGGGAGTCAGGATTCAAAAGCGGAGAGTCGGGATCCCGAAGCCCGGATAGTCCTGATCCACGTTCCCGATTCCAAGTCCTAAAATCCTGTTACTGGAGAACAACTGCGGAACATCAAAGAAATCATTGAAACCATAGGGAGCAACGTCATAATCTGCAAGTGCCATAAAGGGGGTCTTCCTTTCACTCATCAGGTCAGGAAAATGAGTGTGGGTAATACAGAGGAACTGAAAACCTTCGGGGCCCCATCCTGTAACGGAGTTAAAGAACCTGCGAACTCTGGATACCGTTGTCGTTTGAAACCTTTCCCCTGTCTGAATCTTTGCAAAATAGAAGCCTCTGGGCCTGGGTGGCGCTCCAGGACGCAGCCGGAAGGCATCGGGTTTATCAAAATTAATATAAGGGCTCTGCCATACCCTGCCTTTTTTGCGCCTGCAGGCATACTCCCAGGCTATCTTTCCAGAGAGAACCGAATCAGCATGACCAGAGCCATCATCTCCAAAGCCATAGAAGAGAGAGACACCGATAAACCCCTGAGCCAGATCATCGTCAGTTAGTGAAGGTGGTTCCTCTATCCTGTTAAATTCTTCCTTTTTGATACCCCATGCCATCTTCTTAGAGGCAGTGTACCATACCCTGATCTGTTCTTCTACAGGAAGAATTACCTTTCCCTGGGCAATTCTGGGTTTACCTGCAGACAATAAGTTTTTAAGCCAGTGAATAGCCATCATGGTTTAAAACCCTGTTGTTTTATTTTATCCCATTTCTGGCTAAAATACTCTCAAAACACCTTTTTCCTAATGTGTAAGACTCCTGCAGATTGTCATTCTTAACTTGATTCAGAATCTCCAGAAAAGAGCCCCTGAAATAAATTCAGGGTGACAGAGAACAATATTTCAGGGTGTCATGCCACTGAGACCCTCTCCGCCCCTTTCAGGAAAAGCTGTGGTATAATTTTCGCTAAGCCATGAGAACCTATAAATATTGACCATATAAACTGTTGAAGGCCGATCCTGTAGAGGTCTATGGTCTTCTTTATGAAGAACTTACTGAAAAGATAGATGAAAATATTGACATTGTATATCTACACGAAACACCTCTAAGCCTTCAATTTAATGCTGTTACAGAGGGAGTCTCCATATTTTATACCTCAGAAGAATTTTATTATGACTATAAAGAGCGGATAATTAAATTGTATCTGGATTTCAGGTTTTTTGAGAATATATTTGATGAGGCAGTGCTTGAAAGATGACAGGTTTGGGCTTGAGGCGAGGGAGACTGAAGAAGGCAATTGAAAAAGAGGCAAATCCATTAAAAGTGCTTGCAATACTCAGAAGGAATGTGCCTCAGGCAATTCTTGAATTGCCTGATCCTGCAAGACAGGCAGGGCATGACAGAAGAGAGGTTATTTTATCAGAATATCTGCTCCATGATTAAGGAAATAAGAGTAATAACTCTCCACCCCCTATAATCGAGAACATATTGATTATTTAGTGTAGATGTGTATATAATTAATAATTAATACACATGGAGGTTGAATTATGGGTACAGGTTTAAAGGTAAGAAAACAGTTTATACTTGACCCTGATAAGATCAAAACCGTAAAAGAGATTGTCAACGCAGAGACAGACACCGAGGCTATAAACAGGGCAATGGATATAGTGATTGCCAATAGTAAAATCCTGACCACTCTCAAATCCATCAAAGGTAAAGGGAATATCCAGGATATTTATGGCTCAAA
>DROX01000139.1 GCA_011321725.1 Nitrospirota bacterium
AAGACGCTTTTCATAGAGATTGAGGATTGAGATGAAGTCCAGAGGACAAAGGCTTGCATGTAAAAGACCGAAGATAGTACGCGGTGTTGCTGGCCCATGGCCCATGGCCTATGGCTTATGGCGTAGGGGATGTAGTCTATGGCCTATAGCCTGCAGCCTGGTATTATTCCTTCTGTTGATTTCAGCAGCTGCTCTTGCGGGAGATGATTCAAAATCGCACCCAGCGGGGAAAGAGCAGGTGGGAATGCATTTTGAGAATATCGCACTTTCTGACTTTGTTAATTTCGTCTCCGAATACACAGGCACCAACATCGTATACAACCCTGCCATCCTCAGAGGAAATGTAACCATCAAGGCACGAAAGGAGTTCTCAAGGAAGGACCTCCTTGAGATACTTTCAACTGTTCTCAAGATGAACAACCTTGAGATGACCACTGAAAAGGGGGTTACCTACATCGCAAACAGGCGTGGCATCATGAAGATGCCACCCCGGTATACGGACAGGAAGAATATAAAAGAGAACAAGCTGTCTGTAACGGTTTTCCAGGTGGAACAGATAGACGCAAAGTCACTTTCAAGTTTTCTGAACATAATGAAATCCGATATAGGAAGGTTTGTGGTTATACCGCGTATCAATACGGTTATCGTGAAAGACAAGGGAGAAAACCTAAAAAACATCTCCAGGATAATAGATACCCTGAGCAGAATGGGTAAAGGTGTACAGATAGGGATATTTCCTCTCAAATATACCCAGGCATCGGAGTTCATCAACTCCATAAAGAGCTTCTTTACGGGGCTCAACAAACTTCAATATACAAAGGTAATGCCTGTATTCATGGCAGACAGATCATCCAATTCCATAGTCGTAGCCGCCCTTCCAGAGGATATGGCGATCATCAAAAGGATCATAGCAAGGGTGGATATTGTTCAGGAAACAGCTACAAAGCCAAGGGTGATCAAGCTTAAGTATGCCAGGGCCGAGGATGTAGAAAAGATCCTGAACAAGATACTCACCGAGATGAACTCACCTGCCAGAAAGGGAAAACTGCCGGCCTTGAAGAAGACCATTGTTGCTGCTGATAAGGCGACAAATACCATTTCCGTGGTTGGAGACCCTGAGGTGTACGCAAGGGTGGAGTCACTGATTGAGAAACTTGACATCCCCAGGGATCAGATATTTGTGGAGGCATTGATAATTGAAACCACCCTTGAAGAGGGGTCCAAGTTCGGAGTGGAGTGGCTTGCAGGTGCAGGTGATGAAAACACTGCAGGAGCTGCTACCTTCCTGAACTCAGGTGATGCAGTGAACTTCTCCTCACCCGTGCTTGAGGGAAACCCACCAAATCTCTCAGCCCTTCCTGGTGGATTTTCGCTTGGTATCCTGGGTAATATAATCACCTATGAAGGTGTGAAGTTCCCCACACTCACTGCACTGGTAAATGCCATTAAATCAAAATCAGGGATTAACATTCTCTCCAAGCCGCAACTACTGACACTTGATAACGAAGAGGCTGAGGTATTCGTGGGTGAGAACAGGCCCTTCCTTATCAGTGAGAAGTTTGATGCAAACAATAACCCGATACAGACCTTTGACTACAGAGATGTGGGTATCAAGCTGAAGATCCTGCCCCATGTGGTGGATGAAGACACAATACTGCTTACCATAAAACAGGAGGTGAAAAAGGTTATAGCCACTGCAACGGGTGTTGCCTCTGCTCCGATCACACTTACAAGGAGCACGAATACCACTGTTAAGGTGAAAGACAACATGACCATAGTTATAAGCGGTCTGATAAAGAATGACAACTCTGTTACTGAAACGCGGGTTCCCATTCTCTCTGATATCCCCATCCTTGGATGGCTGTTCAGGTCCACCGATGAAACCACTGAAAAGACAAACATGATGGTCTTTATCACAACCCGTATCATAAGAACCAGGGATAACATGGAGCAGCTAACCAGGGAAAAGAGAAAGAGCGTTGGCTATAAGGAAGGGCTGGAGGATGGGACCACAGGGAATGAAAGCAGGGAAAAAACAATAGATAAAACTGAAGAGATGCCCGAAAGGGATGGCCCTTCAAAAAACAAGACGGATGAGAAATTAAGACCTGCTGCCGGGCTGGATACTGTTGCCACAGGGGAGGACAAAGGGGCTCTCATAGACGAGATCCATTTTACCCGTGAGGATTATGAGATAGAGCCAGATTATGAAAACCCCTTTATCAGAGAGGATGACCAGGAGATTGAGACACAAGAGACTTTCAGTCCATTGGCTGAAGAAACAGGCACTGGAGATTCCGTTCCCGACAGTATCACATCAGAGGAGGTATCAGAGAAGGCAGTGCCTCAGCCAGAGGAAAAGGCGGCTTCTGAAAAGGCATCGGTTACTTTATCTCCACCAGAGCCTGCTCAACCAGCACCAAAACTCTATGCTGTTCAGGTAGGTTTCTTCAAGTCACTTAAGAATGCAAACAATCTCTATCACAGTCTTCTTGAAAAGGGTTACAATGCAGTAATAAAAGAGGATACCCGCAAGGATGGCTACAGGGTAATTGTAGGCAAATTCAATGCACTCCTTGATGCTGTAGACATGAAGGAAAGGCTTAAGAAGGCAGAGGGGCTTGAGGCATTAATATACTCCTATTGAAAACCTTTTCTCCATACCCTGGTATAGATTGCAACTTGTCCACAAAGTTATAATATACTTATGAACAGGATAATACCAGAAATAGACAAGCTACCCTCCGATGTGCTGAATCTTTACAAGAGATACATGGACAGGTCGGATTTCTTCCCGGTACAGGCAGATGATGAGAGTGTATATTTCCTTGTGAGTGACAATGAAGGCGTGAGAAAGGCCTCCATGCTTGCCCTTCGTGCAAAGAGAAAGGCAAACTGCAGATTCATAGACAGGGAGACACTTCTCAAAACAGCTGAGGAATACTCCTATATCTTTGACGAAGACATAGAGATGGACATAGATGAGACCATCAACATACCTGAAAACTATGACATCCTCCAGGGAATCAGCGAGGATGCACCTGTTGTGAGGCTTGTTAACCAGATGATAATGAATGCAATACGCTCCGAGGTAAGTGATATACACATTGAGGGGAGGGAGAAGAACCTCATAGTAAGATACCGCATTGACGGAAGGCTGAAGACCGTAAAGACCCTTGAAAGGGGCCTGCAGGACTTCGTTGTTGCCCGTATAAAGG
>DROX01000140.1 GCA_011321725.1 Nitrospirota bacterium
AACGAGGATCTGGTGAGGAAGATTGAGGCCCTTGGTGGTGAGGCCTGGCTATCACCTGTTGATGAATGGATATACTACATAAACTATATGTCACTGAAAAAGGCGATCAGGAGGAGGGACTACAGAGGGGCTTTACAGTTTTTTATTAAGAGGTTTTACCAGAACCGTCTCTCCCACCGGTATGAACACCTTTTCAGTGATATGCTGAAAACAATCCCCGAGCCTGACATCAGGGAGGTACTTGACAGGGCTGCACCCTACCTCCATGAATCCTTTGAAGGCGAGGCAATCCTCAGTATTGGCAAAGCAATAGACATGATACAGAGGGGCGCACAGGGTATCATTAATGCAATGCCCTTTGGCTGTATGCCTGGTACCGTGGTTACCGCGATCATGAGGGGTGTTTCAGAAAAATACAATGTTCCATCAATCAGTATCCCCTACGATGGTACGGAGTCCTCCACAACACAATTGCTCCTTGAGGCCTTTATGGAGCAGGCGTGCAGAAAGTTGTAGAAATAGGTTATAATTACAGACCTTTTGACCAGGAAGGCCATGAACAGGTCAGCCCTGCCCTGCTTTGCAGGGTTGGAGCTGGATAAACCTAAAATAAAGGAGGTGATGGAGTGGGAAGTGTAAAAAAGTGGAGGAAGAAGAAGATCAACAAACATAAACACAAAAAATTGAGAAGAAAGATGAAACATAGAAGATAAAGGGGTTTAAATGTTAAAGGACGAAAGGCTTCTTCAGGATAGAGTGAAGATTCTTGAAAAGGAGATACAGACGCTCACGGTTGAGCTTCAGAGACTCCAGGAAAAAATGGAGAACCTTGAGGATATGAAGATGGAACTGAAGGCACTCAAGGTCTTCCTGGGCAGGATCCATCCTGACCTGAAGAACAAACTGCCCGAGATTGTCAGGAAGTTAAAGGCAAAACAGCTCACCGAATAGTGAGGGAGGCCCCGCTCTATTTAAAGATCGGTAAAAAAGACTCCCCTCTCTGCCTGTTTATCCATGGTCTTGGAATGAACCTGAACATCTGGCTCAGGCCCGAAGAATCCAGGATCATGGGTGGAAGTTACCCTCTGGGCATCCTTCTATCCCGTCCACCTGCAAAGAAAGGCAATCCCAAGGAGACCGGAAGGTTCACATTCGGGGTGCCACCATCAAATCTGAGATCATCCCTTCATGACCTTGAGGCTGAGGGGTTCACCGTTCTTGCATATTCACAGAAAAGACCTGCCGCCAGTATTGATGTGCTCCTGAAAGAGCTTGAGGGGATATTAAAGGAGCATTCCGAACTGACAAAAAGGGGTGTTGTATTTATCACGCACAGCAGAGGAGGAATCCTGGCAAGGCTCAGTATAGAACACCTAAGGGTGAAGGCATCCGGTCTTGTTAGCATAGCCACCCCCCACAGGGGCACAGCAATGGCAGATATGGCTGGAATTATTGCACCCCTAACCAGGGTCTTATCCCCCTTCTTTGCCGGTGCGGAGGAGAACACTGTAAGAGGTGCCATAAAAAGGGTGATGGACTTCCTCTCAAGCCCTGCCATCAAGGAGCTCTCGCCAGAGTCACACCTTATTAAGAAGCTGGCAAGGCAGAGACTTAAAGGCCTTAAAGGCATATCCTTCGGGGGGACTGACCCGACACTTTTCACCTTATATAGATGGCATAAAAATTGCTATAAATATGAGAAAGTGTTTTCAGTACCCGAGATTTTGACAGCCTATCTGCCTGACAGGCTGATACCTGATGAACTCAGGAAAGGAAGAGGTGATAGTCTGGTGACAGCAAAGAGCGCAGAGATGCCCGGGGCAGAACTTCATCGCAACTACCGTGAGAATCACGCTGGTCTGATATTCAACAGGTATCTGCGAAAGGCTATCCTATGTTTTGTTAGAGAGCTCAGATGACGGTCTTTGATGTCATATTATTGACGGTTGTGGTTGTCCTGGCCATCTCTCTAATAAAGACCAACAAAAGTCTGAGGGCAAATGAGGGTGCGGTATCTGAACAGCAGAGGGTCATAAGGGAGCTAAGCATCCTCAATGAGCTTTCAGCATCACTGCATACTTCACTTGATAAGGGTTCAGTTCTTGAGATGATCATTGAGAAGGCAAGATCTCTGTTGAGGGCTGAAGATGCAGCCATACTTCTTATCAACCAGGGCAGAAGGGTGACGGATTTCTATACCACAACCGGCCCATCTAATGGGTGCAAGACCAGACTTACAGGTGTCTTTAAGAGGGTGATCACTGAACTCATTACGATAAGGACTGATGATATAAGCTCCCTGTCAGATTTCTCCGGCGTTCCTCCAGAGCATCCCCGGATAAGGTCAGTACTGATGGTTCCTGTAATCCTGAGGGGTGAGCCCATCGGGATAGTTGCGGCTATCAATAAAAAGGATGGCTCTTTTGATAGCAATGATGAGGACCTTATCTTGAACCTTGCATTTCATTCAGCCCTTGCAATAGAAAAGGTGAAGTTCCACGAGGAGATCCTCAGGATGGCAAGCACAGATGGGCTGACAGGGCTGAATAACCACAGGACCTTCCAGGAACGTCTGGAGCAGGAGATTGAACGTGCCAGGAGGTTTGATGTGCCGCTATCTTTATTGATGATGGATATTGACCATTTCAAGAAGTTCAATGATACCTATGGCCATACCAACGGTGACGAGGTTCTGAAGGTAATTGCCAAGATCCTGAAGGACAACGTAAGGAACATTGATTTTGTTGCACGTTACGGGGGTGAGGAGTTTGCTGTAATACTTCCACAGGTGAATCTTGAAGGCGCGCTTGTAGTGGCGGAACGGATAAGAAAGGCTGCCGAGGACTACGAACTCAACCTTGACGGACAGAGGGAGAGGGTTACCTTAAGCGTTGGAGTGGCCACCTATCCTGATGATGCATCAACCAGGGAGGAACTGGTTGATCATGCAGACAAGGCACTTTACCTTGCAAAGCGTACAGGCCGTAACAGGCTCTGTAGCTTCAGGGAAGGCAATGGTGAGAAGTGAATTTCTCCTGCCTTTTGTTTTAAAATAAGAATTGTGGTTCATCTTTATCCCATATCCAAAAAATACTGACCTGACGGATGATCAGAGATATTCTTGATAAGGCCCTTTCTGGTGAGCGTCTTGATGCAGAGGATGCCCTTGAGCTCTTCAGATCAGATGAGATCCATAGTATCGGGAGGGTGGCGGACCTGGTATCAAAAAAACACAACTCCAACAGGGTCTATTTTGTGGTAAACCGCCACATCAATCCAACAAATATCTGTGTTAACAGATGCAGATTCTGTGCCTTCAGCCG